>CAYMBU010000021.1:0-4338 GCA_964388765.1 uncultured Eubacterium sp. | reverse complement strand
TGTATCCCGGATATTCATCTTTATCCAGGAATCCGTACTCAAATCCCAGCTTATTGTCCGGATCGTCGTCTTTCGTTTTGATCGACAGTGTATTTATGATCTCTTCTGTCGTCATGTTGTTCTCACGCATATACTCAAGCTCGAGCTCGTTCAGGTTCTCTTCACCTTCGCCGTATGTCTTGAAGATATGCGCGTCTTCCTCGCTCTCGCCGAGCCTTACCGTCGCGTCACTGTCTCTCAGAGACCTGTAGCTGTTCTCATCGCGTCCCTGGAGCACATAGTAGATGTCGCCGTTCTCCTCTGCCTTCTCAAAGTCATATCCGAGATCGTGGTTCTGATATATGGCGAGCTCAGCGATCAGTCCGCCGCCGTCCGTTACCTTCCTTGAAGCTCTGTTGAAGCAGCAGACTATCTTCAGAGACTCAAACTCCGTGCAGAAATTGAAGTCTCCGGTGGAGTCCATGAATCCCGCTATCGGCCCGTGGCCGTATTCGCTGACCAGCAGGTTTTTGATCGCGGTGACCTTACCCGCTCCCTGAGTCTGGGCCTTTGTTGCCTTATCGCCCTTCTCCCAGCCTGCGCCTTCGGAAGGTATGCACATGTAGCCCTTCTCGTAGTCGTATTCATTGATGTATCTGCCGTCTTCCAGCTTGTTCGTCATCGCCATCACGCCGTCGACATAGTCATGGAGCTCCCATACGTCGACTGCGGCTTTTACGACGTCAGTTGATGAAGCCGAACAGATATATACCTTGATGCCGTTGTTTTTCAGCACAGACATCAGCTCCCTGATGTTGTCCGGCACCTGCACTCCGCTCGTCCATTCGCATTCGCAGATACCTGCCCTGGACTCTATCTCAGGCGAAGTCCATGTCACATATTCAGACTCTTCTTCTCTGTAGTGCTCGTGCGAGGCTTTTGCCAGCGCATATACTTCATCTTCAGTAAATCCCGTGAACCAGTAAAGCACCCACGGATATGCGACCTCTGCCGACTCGGAATCGTAGACAAGATCATACATCGCGCGCATCTTGGTCGCGAACTCACGCCACGCCTTGGTCCCCTGGACCTCCTCCGCCTTTTCGTCGTCGAGGCCTGCCGGAGAGAACGGACCGAACTTGTTGTAAAGCTTTCCGTAAGCAGTAGTGATGTCTTCGACCCAACCCTGATACGATGTGTTCTTCTGGCTATATACCCTGCCGCGCTTTTTGACCGGGTCTCCCAGGCCTGTCATGAGTACCTCTGAGAGTTTCTCCGCCGTCATATCCTCTGCAAAAGCCATACGCTGGAGCTGGTAAACGGCGAGCTGCTCCTCCACATCAAATATCGAACATGTGTTATCAAAGTCAAATACTACGTAAACCGAATCATCGTAGCCTTTTGAATCTTTTCCGTATTTCTGCATCATGGCGTTGATCCCGTTCCTTACGACCGGGCTCCATGTGTCGAGCTCTATTTCCTTTGTCGAATCGTCGACTTCTGCTCCGGGTCCCTTACTGCCGCATGACGCCATGGTGAGCGCCATGACGAGAGCCATGAGCACCGCGATGATTTTTTTCATGTCTACCTCCACGGGCAGCCTCAGCCGCCGAAGTTTTCTACATCTGATATAGTATCAATAATACTACCCGGGCAGGATTCCGTCAATAACAGCAGGGCCTGCAATAGGCTACATTCATAGAGGTTTTGCCATAACTTCACCGTATTATCACACAGTGCCGTTTTCAAATCCGGGACCATATGATAAAATAAGACAAAAAGATCGATCATTAAAGAATTTTGCGTTTTATACGCGACCCGGGAGGAAATAATGTATAAACTGCTTGTTGTCGATGACGAAATGAAAATACGCGACGTCATCAGAGAATATGCTGAATTCAACGGATATGAAGTAGCCGAGGCTGCTGACGGCATGGAAGCCGTTACGCTCTGCAAAGAGAACGACTACGACCTTATCATTCTTGACATCATGATGCCGAAGCTTGACGGATTTTCAACATGTAAAGAGATCAAAAAATTCAAGCCTGACATCCCGGTCATAATGCTGTCGGCGAGGGGCGAGGAATACGACAAGCTGTTCGGATTCGAGCTGGGGATCGATGACTATGTAGTCAAGCCTTTCAGTCCGAAAGAGCTGATGGCTAGAGTCAACGCCGTACTCGCAAGAAAGAACACAAGCAAGTCGCAGGCCGGCGACATTCTTAAGTTCAAAGGGCTTGAGATCAACATCCCCGCACGTACGGTAACTGTAGACGGAGAGAGGATCGAGCTTACACCGAAGGAATACGAGCTGCTGTTCTACCTGATCGAGAACAAAGGCATCGCCCTTTCAAGAAGCAGGCTGCTTTCTGACATCTGGGGCTATGACTTCTTCGGCGACGATCGCACAATCGACACTCACGTAAAGAACCTCAGGAATTCGCTTGGACCGTACCGCGACTTCATCGAAACAATCAGAGGCGTGGGATACAAGTTCGAGGTAACTGAAGAATAGAATCATCCGCTAAATGAACAGAAAATTCATCGACATACACAGCATCCATTTCAAGCTGCTGATATATTTCATGGTATTCGCCATCGTCGTCATCGCTCTGATCGGCGGGATGGAGATATTTCTGTTCAATAATTTCTACGGCACCATGAAAGCCCGCGACACGGGCAACCTTGCGAACCGGATCCGCTTCGCATACGCGAGAGAAAGTGAATCCGATGATTTCAACATTAACGAATTCGTACAGAGAAACGCCAGAGCAAACGATATTTACATACTGATCATGAGGCCTAACGGCAGCGAGCTTGACCTCGTATCATCCAACCTCGGAACCGGAAGCTACAGTACGATCACATCAGAATACAATAATGAGCTGTGGAAGCTGTATGAGTCGATATCGTCCGAAACAGACGAAAACAACATGAACATAAAGGCAAGGTCGGCTGAGGCCATGCTTGCGAGCACGTCTAACAGCGGCAAGGTGCTCGCGTATGCCTGCTACCTGCTCAGACCTGACGGCGACAGATCCGGTCCGAAGGATACTATAGATTCAGACGACACAAAAAGCCGCTCATATGACGGGCAGACCTTCTCGGTATATAAGGGCAAAGGACTTGTAATGTATATACTGAATCCACTCTACCCGACTTCTTCTACTGTCCGCATACTGTACAACATTCTCGTGACGATCATGTTCTTCGCAGTAGTACTTGTGCTGATAATGGCGCTCTACCTGTCACAGCGTATTTCCAAGCCGATCAAAGACATCACGAGGTCTGCCGAAAAGCTCGGCCAGGGCGACTTCGACGTAGAGTTCAAAGGCGGCCATTATTCGGAGATCACTGAGCTCGCAGACACGCTTACGATAGCTGAAGGCGAGATGAAGAAGACCGAGATGTACCACAAGGACCTCATCGCGAACGTTTCTCACGATATCAAGACACCACTCACGATGATCAAATCCTATGCTGAGATGATCAGAGATCTTTCCGGGAACGACCCTGAAAAGAGGGAAAAGCATGTCAATATCATCATTGAAGAGGCAGACCGCCTCAACGTGCTCGTGAACGACATGCTCAGCCTGTCAAGGTTCCAGTCTCACAAGCTCAAGCTCGAGACAAGCGCTTTCAACATGAGCGAAGCCGCTGAGAACGTACTCGCGTCATATGAGATCCTGAAAGAAGAAGAGGATTATGACATAGAGCTGATCGATGAAGGGCCGTTCGTCGTGGAAGCTGACCGCACAAAGATAGAACAGGTCATGAACAACCTCATGACCAACGCAGTGAAATACTGCGGCGAAGACAAGAAGATAATCGTGGAGATCAAGAGGGACGGCAAAGACGCTGTGTTCATGGTATCAGACCACGGCCAGGGCATCAAGCCGGAAGAGATCCCTCACGTATGGGACAGATACTATCAGTCCAGCACGCACCATGTCCGCGAAACAAGCGGCACCGGCCTAGGCCTCTCGATAGTAAAAGAGATCCTGAAGCTGCATGACGCCAGATTCGGAGTCGACAGCGAGCCGGGCAAAGGAAGCACTTTCTGGTTTGCCCTGCCGATAGTGAAATAAGAAGATTTCAGTACAGCTGTGCTTTAGCACAGCTGTACTTTTTTATATCTAACCATTTTATGGAACGATTCCCGCATGTGTATGGTGACATCGTTCCAGACGCAACCTGCTTTTTCTTTGATATAGCCATTTTATGGAACGATTTCCGAACGGATATGGTGACATCGTTCCAGGCGTTGCTCGTTTTTTCTTAGATCTGGCCATTTTGTGGAACGATTGAACTGTACCCCTTTTTGTAGAGTCTAAATCGTTGTTTTCCGACTGTAGTATT
>CAYMBU010000020.1:0-17818 GCA_964388765.1 uncultured Eubacterium sp. | reverse complement strand
TCATGGGTGATGTACTCCAGGGCGGACTCGGACAGAACGTTGCAAGACAGATGTCACTTGGCGCTGGACTCCCGATCGAGACTCCTGCAATGACAATCAATAAAGTCTGCGGATCAGGACTTAGAGCTGTTGAGCTTGCTGCTCAGATCATCAAGGCCGGCGACGCTGATATCATCGTAGCAGGCGGAGCTGAGAACATGTCAATGTCAGGATATGTTCTTCCTAACATGAGATGGGGTGCAAGAATGTTCAATACACCTGCAGTAGACATGATGGTAAACGATGGACTGTGGGATGTTTACAACAACTATCACATGGGTATCACAGCTGAGAACGTTGCTGAGCAGTACGGACTCACAAGAGAAGAACTTGACGCATTCGCACTTGCTTCACAGAACAAGGCTGAAGCTGCTATCAAGGCCGGCAAGTTCAAGGATGAGATCGTTCCTGTAACTATTCCACAGAGAAAGGGCGATCCTATCGTATTCGATACAGATGAATTCCCAAGATTCGGCGCTACAGCTGAGGCTCTTGCCAAGCTGAAGCCTGCATTCAAGAAGGACGGCGGAGTCGTTACAGCAGGAAACGCTTCCGGAATCAACGATTCAGGAGCTGCTGTAGTAGTTATGTCAGCTGACAAGGCTGAAGAGCTCGGACTCAAGCCACTTGCAAAGATCGTTTCCTACGCATCAGCAGGTGTTGATCCTAAGGTAATGGGACTTGGTCCTATCCCGGCTTCCAGAAAAGCTATGGAGAAGGCTGGCCTCACGATCGATGATCTTGATCTCTATGAAGCAAACGAAGCTTTCGCTGCTCAGTCAGTAGCAGTTGGCAAGGACCTCGGATTTGATCCTGAGAAGCTGAACGTAAACGGCGGAGCTATTGCTCTTGGTCATCCTATCGGAGCATCCGGATGCCGTATCCTCATCACTCTGATCTATGAGATGATGAAGAGACCTGAGGCTAAGAAGGGCCTGGCTACACTGTGCATCGGCGGCGGCATGGGAACAGCTGTCATCGTTGAGAAGTGCTAGTAAAGCGTATATGCACTGATAACAGGCGAAGGTAAGTGCCTTCAGGCATATGCGTTACGACCGAAGTGCTTACGAGGCGCTCCCGCAGAAATGCGGGGGCGCTTTTTTATGTTATTTACCAACTTGATAGAGACTGATGTTTTACATATAATGTAGACATGAATAAATGGCTTTCAAAACGGTCAGTTAAAAGAGTGACTGTAGCTTTTATCGCAGCTGTGGTCACAGTTTTCAGTTGTCTTGAAACTGCTGAAACGGCTTTTGCTGCAGGGAAGATCACAAACATTTCGCCGGACAGAAAGACTGTCTGCACAGCCAACCCGAAAGTCCAGAAATGGTTCAGAAATTACAGCCGCGGTTCTTCAGCGGAATATTTCAAGAAAGGCGAGAACCTGAGGCCGGTCCCGGTAAGGCTGAAATGGAGATCGAAGCTGGGTAAAGGGGCTTTGTTCACGGTATGTATCTCGAAGAGTAAAAGCATGAAGAATGCCGTGAAATACCGGACGAAGAAGCAATATCTGGACCTGCATGAGCCGGAGTCTGCCAGGACATATTACTGGACCGTCACAGGAAAGAAAGCGAAAGTCACTTACACAAGCAAAGTAAAGCGTTTCAGGGTCGCGGCATATCCGCGTACGATAAAGGCAGGCGGGGTGTCGAATATCCGCGATTTCGGCGGATATAACACACCGTACGGAAGAGTCAGGCAGGGCTTTGTTTACCAGAGCGCCAATCTCGATAAAGTCACGAAGGCAGGAAAGAGGAAACTGCTTAAGAAACTCGGGATCAGGACTGATCTGGATCTGAGAAGGACAGGGGAAGGAACTTCGGGAAACGGTTCCCCGCTTGGCGGGACTGTCAAATACAGACACAGAAGCGGCGTCATGTATGATGAGGTCTGGAAGAATGGTAAGAACAGGCGCAGACTCGTCAGGGAGATAAGAATATTCGCCGTGAAGAGCAATTATCCGGTACTGTTCCACTGCACTTACGGTCGCGACAGGACGGGTACTCTGGCGTTCACTCTTGGCGGCCTGCTCGGGATGAAGAAAAGGGACCTGTACAGAAACTATGAGCTGTCATTCTTTTCTGTCATGGGTTCTCACGGCAGCAGGACCGTGGATGAAAGACTGGAAATGCTGGACGGTCTTTACAGATATTTCAGGACATATAAATCTAAAAAGCATTCACTGAGATGGAACATAGAAAGATTCCTTCTAGACAATGGAATGAAGAAAAGCGAGATAAGGGCAATAAAAAAGAATCTGGTGAGGTCATGAACAGAGAACAGGAGCATCTGTATCGTCTTCTTGAAGAGGTGGACGAGATCTGCAGAAGAAACAACATCACATACTATGTGGGCGGAGGGTGCGCCCTCGGCGCTATACGAGGCGGCGGTTTCATGCCGTGGGACGATGATATCGACCTTCATATAACGAGAGATGAGTGGGAAAAGCTTATCGAGGTAATGAAGACCCAGCTTCCCGAAAACAGGATGTTCGTATGCAGCGACACTGACCCTGAATACGGGAACCCGATAGGAAGGTATGTGGACAGAAACACGACGGTAATGATGAGGTCGCAGCTTCTGTCGGCAAAAGCCTGCGGAGAGATGGTGGAATTCTTCGTATTCGACAGGATGCCGGAAGATCCGGAAAGGAAGGAGCGCCACAGGATGCTGGTCAAAACATACTGCGAGCTTCTTACTCAGTCCTTCCTCAGCAATCATAAGATACTGTACGTCAATAAAGGCTTCAGCTATAAGCATTATCTGGAGTGCCGCAGGCGCGCAGAGACCGTAGGCAGAGAAAAGGTGCTCAACGAGCTCATGGACGAGATATCTTCTGTTCCTGACGAGGAAAGTGATGAGTGGTACATGTGCTGGGCGTACGTGGACCATGAATATAAGAAAGAGATGTTCGGAACGCCGCGGTACGTAAAGTTTGAACGCGGCATGTTCCCTGTGGCTGAGATGCAGGAACATGTAGACAGGATCGCGTACGGCGACAGCTGGATGTATGTGCCTGTAGTTGACGAACAGATAGTACATGATCACGACAACGACGTCGATATCCCGTATCAGGAAGTGGTCGACGTATATATGCCGCTTCTGGATAAGGAGGCAGTAAGAAAGGCCCAGACGGTCAGAAAGAACGCCATGGTAGACGCTCTTTACAGTAAAAGCAAGTATAAGAAAGCATTCTCGATGGCACAGCTTGAGGTGCTCGGCTGGGATCTGCTTCACAAGTGTGATTCATCGGCAGCTGAGCTCAGAGAGCTCCTGGAGAAGGGCGATTTTGATGGTGTATATTCAGGCATCAGAGATTTCCTCGTGATACAGAGTAAGAAGCGTGTAAAGCAGAACGGCATCATGCTTCCTGTATCGGACGACTTCCTTTCAGTCGTCATCGACTATCTGGTAAGGACAGGCAGGTATTATTCTGCCGGAAGCATGGTCAGGATCAGAAGAGAGAAGGCCGAACCATATCAGGGCGCACTGGCTGACGCACTGAAGGAATATGATTATTCAAGAGAGCTGTCTGTCGCTGTATATGACGACCGTGATCCGGAAAAAGTACTCAGTATCATCAGCAGTCATCCTGAATATGAAGGCCATATCGATACAGTACGCGCCGGTCTCTGGGCGGAAGCAGGAAAGGCGGAAAAGGAAGATGATTTCAGAAAGCTTCTTGAAGATGCAGAACAGGCGGCTGCCGCTTTCCCGGAGGATGGAGAGATAATACGCTTTGCCGCGTTCGCTCTGTATTCTCTCGGAAAGAAAGAAGAAGCGCGCGACAGATATCTTGAGACAGTGAAGAAGACAAGAAACGGATTCGTCTGGAAAGAAGCCGGCGAGCTTTGCGGGATAGACGCGTATACTCTCAACGATAATACGGAGGAGGATGAAGAGGATCTTCAGGACGAAGAAAATGTGGAAAGCTCCGATGATGAACAGGATGACGATCAGGCGCCTGTAAGCGATACGTCAGCATTCCGTATGGAGACACTGAAGAGCATGCTCTTCGAGATAGACGATATCTGCAGAGCAAACGACATGAAGTATTCCGTGACCGGGAAGTTCGCAAAAGAGCTGAGAGCGGGAGACAGACTGCCGGAGGATTTTGATTATATATGCATAGCCATGACGCAGGGAGATATAGAGAGACTGGCGCACATAGTCAACGATGATGGCGACGGTACCAGGGTAGTAGAGACGATCCTGAACAACCCTAATGCCAGGGACATGACTGTGCGCTATGTGAACTGCGAGACCACACTGCTGAACGCAGACGAGTTCGGAGATCATGAGTTCTACGGTATATACATAGACATCCGTCCGATAAAGAGCTATGTACCGGATAAATCACCGGGCATCGCATTCAATGCGTCAAAGAAGGTATGGAAGAGCTGCAAGCGCGACTACGGCAAAGTGCCTGACAGATCCGCAGTCAAGACCCTTGCGATTAAAGCAGTCAGGAAGATCGTCGGCGAGGAGAACATAGTAAGGAATTATTACGAAGCAGACCGCAGAGCCAATTTTGTCGATACCTGGGATGATATCGAGAAGGCTGTGGCGATAAGGTGCGGCGCATTCAAGATCCGGAAGAAAGACTATAACAGATTGTCCCGTTTCAGCGATTTCAAGCTGAAGAGGAGCTGGGACGTGGAGAATAAAATGGCTGACGGCCATCCTGTAATGTACTGCAGCCAGCTCTACGGAAGACACATAAGAGGCGGCATCCATGGCCGCAAGTGGGTCCTGGCAAACGAGATCGTCAGTCCGGATCCTTATACAGAGCTTATGACTGATGAAGTAGTGGGTCATCTCAACGACGTACGTAAATATCACGACCAGTATAATGCTATCATGAGGCCTGAGCCGGAATGCAGGGCTGTCGTAAACCATGCATGGAATACGTATCTTATGGCGAAAGAACTCATTCAGTTCGATTACAGCATAAATGACAGGACATATGATGAAATAGAAGACGCTGTGCGCAGCGGGGACAGGGAACGTTTCATCGGATTGATGGAGGGTTATTTTGATTATCTCATCAGATGGAGAAAAGAAGGGACTCCGATAGTTCAGCTGCCGAAGCTCAGGCAGTACATGATCGACGCGGTGAGATCGTTCTATCCGGGCGAGACCATCACGGCCGCGGAATATGAACAGCACGGGAACAATAAAAGGCTCACGCCGCGTACATTCACACATCTCGTCACCGCGCAGCAGATATCACTGCTTCTATACGCGGCCGGCACCGGCGAGTGGGACATGAAAGACAGGAAAGACCGCATAGAAGGCGAGGTGCCGTTCGTAAAGAACGAACTGTACCGTCTCCTTGCAGACGGACGGAAAGCTGCGGCTTACATGAAGAAAAACGCGAAGGCTGGAAAAGCAGATAAGTAATGGACTATTTTCTGAACATTCCGAACAAAGTATATAAGATCCTGAGGACTCTGGAGCGGGGCGGCTTTGACGCATATGTCGTCGGAGGATGCGTCCGCGATGTTCTGATGGGCGTAAAGCCTTCCGACTGGGACGTGACTACATCTGCAACTCCGGAAGAGACGAAAGAATGCTTCAGCGGATATAAAGTGATAGAGACCGGCATAAAGCATGGTACCGTGACGGTCGTCGTCGACGGCGAGCCGTTTGAGATCACGACTTTCCGCTCTGACGGCGCGTATTCCGACGGGCGGCACCCTGATTCGGTAGAGTTCAGTAAAGACATCAGGACAGATCTGGCCAGGCGCGATTTTACGATGAATGCGCTGGCATATTCGCCGAGCAAAGGCATCATCGACGAGTACGGCGGGATCAGTGATATCAAAAGCAGACTGATCAAAGCCGTCGGGAAGCCGGAAGAACGTTTCAGGGAAGATTCTCTGAGGATACTGAGGGCTATACGGTTTGCAGGTACGCTCGGATTCATGATCGATCCTGATACGGCAAGGGCGGTGAAGGAACTTGCTTCGACAGCAGGCAGGACTTCCGCCGAGCGGATAATGACGGAGATCAACAAGCTCTTTATGGGAGCGTTTGCCGCGTATGCCGTGAAGCAGTACAGGCACGCGATAAACGACGCCATTTCATTTTCAGGCGCGCAGATCACAGACAGGAAAGCTGTCAAGGCGCTCGAGCATGCTCCCGCATCGCTCCCGCTGAGGATGGCGCTCCTGCTTGACGTTCCGGAAGAAGGAAAGCAGACCAGCATATTCGGAGACGGACTGTTTGGCTTTGATCTTTTCGGCACAGGTACTGAAACGGACATAGACGCATTCCGTTCGTCTCTCAGGAAAATGAAATATGACAACGATACGATCAGACTCGCCGCGGCGCTTAAGGAAACGGCATCCAGAAAGATCGAGCCGGAGGATATGGTGGTCAGGCTCGAGATGAGGAAGCTTGCGGACAGGTTCCCGGCTGAAGATGTACCTGACATCCTGATGGACGGGATAAGCGTGAGGAGCCTGAAAGGAAAGCTTTCCGACAGCGCGACAGAGAAACTCTTTGAGGCAGTGCAGAACGCAGTAGCAAAAGGCGAATGCTACGCAAGATCACAGCTTGAGATCGCCGGGGATGACCTGGCAGGCGACGACGAACTGGCTGAAGCCGGCCTGAGACAGGGGAAAGACATAGGGAAGATCCTGTCGGCGCTGCTTGACGAGGTCATAGCGGGAGAGCTTCAGAATGAAAAAGACGCGCTCCTTAAGCGCGCCCGTGAGATATACAGCATGATGAAATGATGCCTGACAGTCAGAACCTGAAGACGGTATAGTTCATGTCCAGCACATACTGATATTCGACTGATTTTGCTACTTTTTTAAGGAGACCGTAGTTACTCGTTATGAGTTTCTGGGTCTCCTCATTTTTATCCAGAGAAATACATCTCCCGTCATCCAGCATCATGAAGAGGAGCCCGTCTTCATAGAATTTCATCATGATCTGGATGTTGAGAGACTTGCTTTTCTGTGACTTCACGGCATATGCGACCATTTCTTCAAGACATAGGGCTGCACGATATGAATATCTGTGTTCAGCTCCTATCGAGTCAGCGTAGCGGCGCATCGCTCTTGATGCTTCCACAGCCTCGTCAGGGCCGACTGAAAGATGCAGCTCGCCAAGACGCTCCTTCACACGCATGAGATCAGCTTTAAGCATCCTCAGATATCTGACAGTGTACATGGCAAGATTGATCAGCTTGGTCAGAATGTATGACGTCCAGATCCACGGCGCGGGAGCCATCAGGCTTATACCCCATGCTATCATAAGAATAAACGAAGTGAATATGACGGAATGCTGGTCACAGCCTTTGATATCTGATATAATTAACAGGTAAAATATCAGAGTTTATACAGGGAGTCTTTCATGGGCGAAGAGAACAAAGCAAGAAATTTCATCGAGGAAAGAATAGATGCGGACAATGAATCCGGGAAGTACGGCGGCGAGGTATATACCAGATTCCCGCCTGAGCCGAACGGCTATCTCCATATCGGACATGCCAAGTCTATCTGCCTGAATTTCGGCACAGCGGCAAAATACAACGGCAGATGCAATCTCAGGTATGACGACACGAACCCCGGCAGAGAAGACATGGAGTTCGTCAACTCTATCGAAGAGGATGTGAAGTGGCTCGGCTTCAGCTGGGACAAGCGCTGCTGGGCGTCAGAGTATTTTGATATGATGTACGGCTACGCGGTCATCCTCATCAAAAAGGGCAAGGCGTACGTCGACGATCTTTCCGCGGAGGAGATCAAAGCCTACAGGGGCACTCTGAAAGAGCCGGGCAGAGAGAGCGCGGCAAGGAGCCGCTCAGTAGACGAGAATCTGGCTTTGTTCGAGGAGATGAAAGCCGGTAAATATGCCGATGGAGAGAAAGTCCTCAGGGCAAAGATAGACATGGCGTCTCCAAACATGAACATGAGGGACCCTGTCATCTACAGGATATCGCATGCGGAGCATCACAATACGGGAACGAAATGGTGCATTTATCCGATGTATGATTTCGCGCACCCTGTCGAGGACGCAATAGAAGGGATCACACATTCCCTCTGCACGCTGGAGTTCGAAGACCACAGGCCTCTGTACGACTGGGTGCTGAAAGAGATAGGCCTCTGGGACACTCCGCCGCAGCAGATAGAGTTTGCGAGACTCGACCTGACTGATACGGTGACGAGCAAAAGACAGCTCAAGGCGCTGGTGGACGATGGCTTTGTGGAAGGCTGGGACGACCCGAGGATGCCGACGATCGCAGGCATGAGGCGCCGCGGCTTCACTCCGGAAGCGATCAGGAATTTCTGCGATGAGATCGGTGTCGCCAAGGCGAACAGTCTGGTTGATATCGCAGAGCTGGAGCATTTTGTCAGAGATGACCTTGCCGGAAAGACAGAAAGCAGGAACGTCGTCGAGGACCCGGTCAAAGTCGTGATCACGAACTATCCTGAAGGTCAGATCGAGGAGATAGAGACTGAGAACAACAGGAACGTGCCTGAGATGGGTATGAGAACAGTGCCGTTTTCACGTGAGCTCTACATAGACGGCGCGGACTTCATGGAAGTGCCGGTGAAGAAGTATTTCCGTCTGTTCCCGGGCAATGAAGTCAGATTCAAGGGGGCGTATTACGTTACATGCAACGAGGTCGTGAAGAACGATGATGGAACGATCAAAGAGCTACACTGCACTTACGATCCTGCGACAAAGGGAGGCGACAGTCCTGACGGCCGGAAAGTCAAGGGTACGATCCACTTCGTAGAGGCTTCGACCGCTGTGAAGATCAGGATCAGGAATTACGAGCACCTTTATACGACAGACGAGAACGGTGATCAGGTGTTGAACGAGCATTCCGTCAATGAGACGTTCGGATATGCAGAGCCGTCGCTTGGCAAAGCAGAGCCGCGAGAGAAATTCCAGTTCGTCCGCCACGGCTATTATGCTGCAGACAGCAGGCTGACGACAGCAGATGAGAAAGTATTCAACCGGATCGTAGAGCTGAAGAGCTCATGGAAGCCGGTAAAATAGATTTATGCCGGCTCTTGCGGCCGGGAATTATAAGGAGGATCGATCATGGGTATCACAGATGCATTGAATGGGCTTAAGGACAAGGCTCAGGAAGTTCTTGACAAGACAGACATCGACGAGAAGATCGTAGACGCTGCAAAGAAGGCAAAGGATGCAGCCGGCGATGTGGCTGACAAGGCTAGGGAAGGCGTACAGGGCGTACTCGACAAGACAGACATCGACGAGAAGATCGTAGACGCTGCCAAGAAAGCCAAGGACAAGGCAGAAGACGCAGTATCAGACCTGAAAGACAAAGTTTCAAAATAGCAGTAAGGTAATCGACAGAAAATCCCCGGAGCCGCCGGCTCCGGGGATACTTTTACGGTATGGACACAGATCTCATCATTTCAATAATCAAATATCTGGCTACGGTACTTGCGGCTGTGCTTCTGGGGAACGGGGCGGTGTATCTGTTCAACCATATGCCTGCGGAGTGGTTCTGCGACTATAGCAGCGAGCCTTCTGAAGAACTGAAGGATCCATACACACAGCGCGTAAAAAGCACACCCTGGAAGTACTATTTTTCAATGCTTTTTATTGTTTCAGGGCTGTATCTTGTGAGAGACGACTGGGTATATACAGTCGCGTCGATGCTGATCACATGGATACTGCTGGAGCTGTCCATATCCGATATCAAATACAGGATAGTGCCTGACCAGCTTCTGGTGCTGCTCGCGGTAGCGGCAGTCGGGACGATCCAGTACCACCACGGGTGGCTGGACATGCTGTACGGTGCGGCGCTGGGACTCGGCATCACCGGGGTCTCTGCCATTATCGGCAGGGCCGCATACAGGCGTGAAGCGGTCGGCGGAGGCGATATCAAGCTGTTTGCGGCGCTCGGCCTTGTGCTGGGCGTGAGAGGAGTGCTTGTTGTGTTCATGTTGACAGCACTCCTGTCCGGCGCACATATGGTATATCTTCTTGCCCGCGGGAAGATCAAAAGAAAAGATACCATTCCGATGGTGCCGTACATTTCCGCTGCTGCTTTCATCTACCTCATGTTCATATGGCAGGGGCCGGCGGGCACATATCTGGAAACACTGGTGATATAAAAAGGAGTATATATGGTTTCATTTGCAAGTGATTACATAGCAGGAGCTCATCCTGCGATATTGAGGCGTCTGGAAGAGACGAACATGGAAGCTCTTCCGGGATACGGTACGGACGAGTACTGCGAAAGTGCCAGGAATAAGATTCGCAAGGCTGTCGGCATGCCGGACGCGGATGTCGAATTCATAACAGGCGGGACTGAAACGAATCAGGTCGTCATATCTGCGATGCTTCACGATTATGAAGGCGTAGCAGCTGCCGAAACAGGGCATATCAATACACATGAGGCAGGTGCGATAGAGTTCACAGGCCATAAAGTGATACCGCTTCCGCAGAAAGAAGGGAAGATCTCAGCCACTGATCTCAAGGCTCTGATGGTGACCTTCTACGGAGACGAAAATCAC
This sequence comes from uncultured Eubacterium sp., assembly GCA_964388765.1. GTDB lineage: Bacteria > Bacillota > Clostridia > Peptostreptococcales > Anaerovoracaceae > Aminicella. The sequence goes on along the minus strand of CAYMBU010000020.1, from coordinate 7,268 downwards.
GAGCACGAGGTATTCCCGGGCATGGTATACATATCGTTCCCGACAGAATACGGCACGCTCTATTCTAAGAAAGAACTGAAGGAGATCTCTGACGTCTGCCGTGAATACAATATACCGCTGTATCTGGACGGCGCCAGACTGGCTTACGGACTCGCAAGCAAAGCCTGCGATCTGACTCTTCATGACATAGCTGAGACATGCGACGTGTTCTATATCGGAGGAACAAAGTGCGGCGCGATATGCGGCGAGGCGGTAGTGTTTACAAAGCATAACAAGCCGCCTCACTTCATGAATGCTGTGAAAAAGCGCGGAGCTCTTCTCGCAAAGGGCAGGCTTCTCGGTGTACAGTTTGATACGCTGTTCAGCCCGGCAGATTCAGAGAGTGACTTGCCGGTGCCTTTGTACTTTGAGATAGGAAGATACGGGATAATCATGGCGGAAAAGCTGGAGAAGATATTCCGGGACAAGGGATACGAGTTCTTCCTGGATACGCCGACTAACCAGAAATTCGTACTTCTTACGAATGAAGAAGCAGCACGTATCTCAGAGAAAGTAGTATACGGCTTCTGGGAGAAGCCGGACGATAACCATACTGTAGTCAGGCTCGCGACAAGCTGGTCGACGACTGAAGAGGATCTGGCTGAGCTTGAGGCGGCGCTCGGCTGATACGGTTCTGAGAAATACCATGAAAGTGGAATACCTGTCTGTTTTGTGGTATACTTTCATGTAATATGGGTAAGAATGTTCTGCTGACAATTGAATATGACGGAACGCGTTTTTCGGGGTGGCAGAGACAGCCTGAAGCAAGGACCGTGCAGGGCGTGATCGAGCAGTTACTCAGCAGCCTTGCAGGGCATGCAGTCACGGTCGACGGAGTCAGCAGGACAGACGCAGGAGTCCATGCAAAAGATCAGAAAGCACTTCTGAAAGAAGATATAAAGATCCCTGCGGAGAACCTTGCGAAAGTGATGAACGACCGCCTGCAGGGCAGGCCTGAGAGCCGCGCGGAAAACGACGATATCAGGATCGTCAGAGCAGAAGAAGTTCCGGACGATTTCAATATCAGGCATGATGTTAAAGGAAAGACATACAGATATTCGATAAGAAACGCGGACACGATGCCTGTGTTCGACAGGAATTACAGATATCTGGTCAGGCAGCCTCTTGATCTGGAGAAGATGAGGAAGGCCGCGGAATATATTACCGGAACGCATGACTTCAATTGCTTTCAGGCAGCGGGAGGCGAGCCGGGAAAGACAACTGTAAGGACCGTAACAAGCCTCAGTATCACAGAGAAGGTACTGGGACAGGGCGAAGGCAGTGACATATATATCGACATCACGGGGGACGGCTTCCTGTATAATATGGTCCGGATAATAACGGGAACACTGGTTGAGGCCGGACTTGGCAAAAGAGAGCCTGAGGACCTGAAGAGGATAATAGAGAGCAGAGACAGGCAGGAAGCGGGGCACACAGCTCCGCCGCAGGGGCTTTGTCTCGTCAAGGTATATTACGACGGGGAAGAATTCCCGGATATGTAAGGTGGAACAAATGGACGAAGAGAAGAAAACGCAGATCACAGAAGATGGACGTCCTTCATGGGACGAGTATTTCATGCAGATGGCAGAGCTTACGGCTCAGCGCTCGACATGCCTCAGAAGACATGTCGGTGCGGTGATCGTAAGGGACATGCACGCAATGGCGACCGGATACAACGGAGCGCCGAAAGGTCTGAAGCACTGCGCTGAGCTTGGAGGATGCCTTAGGGAAAAGCTTCATGTTCCTTCAGGGGAAAGACATGAGCTCTGCAGAGCGCTCCATGCTGAACAGAATGCAATAATCCAGGCTGCGGCTCTCGGACAGAGCATTGAAGGCGGTACTATCTATATCACCAACCATCCCTGCTCGATCTGTGCCAAGATGATCGTTAACGCAGGGATCAAGAGGATCGTGGTCAGAGAAGGATATCCTGACGAGCTTTCAAAGGAGATCCTCGGTGAAGCGGGACTTGTTGTGGAGAAACTGGAAAAACCGGAGCAGAAATGATTCTTGAGCTTACTAAATTTAATATTTTCGGTTCGTTCTTCCTGGCGTTCGCAGTATCTTTTCTGATGACGCCGGTCGCGATATGGCTTGCACCCAAGATACATGCCATGGATATACCTAAGGCCAGAGGCATGCATAACAAGCCTATGCCGAGGTTCGGCGGAATGGCGATCTACCTCGGGACTATGTGCTCGCTGATTTATTTCCTGCACGGGAATGAAAATCTGCCTGCCATAATCACCGGCGGAACGCTCATATATATTCTTGGAGCGGCAGACGATATCGTGAAGGGCGGTCTTGACGCAAGATTCAAGTTTGCGTGCCAGATCGCGATAGCGATTCTCATGTATTACATGGGACTCAGGATAGAATTCATCACCAACTATTTCGCGGGAGGCGGCCACTGGCAGTTCGGAACTGCGCTCTGCTTCCTTGTCACCGTGCTTTGGATAGTGGGAATAACCAACACGATAAACCTCATTGACGGACTCGATGGATTAGCTTCAGGCGTCGCCGCCATAGCGGCGCTCAGCATAGCATATGTTGCGTATATACACGGCGACCGCTACGGAATGATGGTCGTGTGCATTGGTATGATGGCGCTTGCGGGAGGGTCGCTCGGATTCCTGCCGTATAACTTCTATCCGGCGAAGCTCTTCATGGGAGACAGCGGATCGCTTTTCCTCGGATTCATGATAGCGATTTTCGCAGTGATAAGCCCGTTGAAGCGCTCTACATTCATAGCAGTTATCGTGCCGGTACTGGTGCTTGGCATCCCGATCTTTGATACGGTGCTTGCGATAATCAGGCGTATCCTTTCAGGGAAGCCGATCATGTCGCCGGACAAAGAGCATCTGCACCATCACCTGATGAAACTGGGGTACGGACAAAGGCGCGCCGTGCTTATGATATACGGAATAAGCATGATCATGGGAATGGCCGCCGTTCTTATGAGCCGTGAGCTGTATAAAGACTCTGCGGTCCTCATTTTTACGGCGTTCATATATATTTACGTATTTCTTACAGACCAGAATCATAAAGTCCCGACGATCAAATCTCAGGATGCAAAGCCGGTAAAGAAGAAAAAGAAACAGCAGTAACATTACAGGAGGTAGATACAGGATTGGTTGACATTACTTCAGTAGATTTTAACAAGAACAATGAGTTGGTGATCCTTGATCAGACAAGGCTTCCGGGTGAAGAGAAATATCTCACGCTCGAGAGCAAAGAAGATGTATATGTTGCGATAAAGAAGCTTCGTGTAAGAGGAGCCCCTGCGATCGGAATCGCGGCGGCTTTCGGACTCTACGTAGACGTAAGGGACAGCGAAGCCGGGTCATTGGACGAATTCAGAGAAGAAGTGCATGATGTAGCCGAGTATCTGAAGAAAGCCCGCCCTACAGCGGTGAACCTTGCGTGGGCGCTGGACAGAATGACAGACAAGCTGGACAGTTTTGACGGGACTGTTGCGGCAGCAAAGAAACTGCTTCTCCAGGAAGCACGGAATATCAGACAGGAAGATGAGGATGCCTGCCGCCGTATGGGAGAGAACGGCCTGAGCCTTCTCAGCAAAGGCATGGGTATCCTTACACATTGTAACGCCGGAACTCTTGCGACCGCGAAATACGGAACAAGTCTTGCGGCGCTGTATCTGGGTAAGGAAAGAGGCTACGACTTCCATGTATATGCGGACGAGACAAGGCCTGTACTTCAGGGCGCCAGACTTACGGCTTTTGAGCTTTTCAAAGCAGATATCGACGTTACGCTGATCTGCGACAGCATGGCCAACCAGGTCATGAAGAACGGATGGGTCGACGCAGTGCTCGTAGGATGCGACCGCATGGCGGCAAACGGAGACGGCGCGAACAAGATCGGCACGAACGGCCTCGCTATTCTGGCAAAAGAATACAATATCCCGTTCTACATGTTCGTTCCGACTTCTTCGCTCGACCTTGACACGCCGACAGGAGATGACATCGAGATCGAGCTCCGTGACGGAGATGAGATATATAAGATGTGGTATGAAAAGCCGATGGCGCCGGAAGGAATCAAGACATATAATCCTTCATTTGACGTTACGCCGGCTGAGTATATCACCGCAATAGTTACAGAAAACGGCATAGTAAGACCGCCTTATGCGGAAAACCTGAGAAAGATCAAGGAAGCAGGAGTCCAGAGAGAAGAGCACGGCGTGATGCCGGTCATTGCGGGACTTTCGCGGAAGAATGACTGATGAGCTATAAAGTAAGGCTGCGCGACTTTGAGGGTCCGTTCGATCTGCTTGTCTATCTGATAGAGAACAGAGAGATGAGCATATACGATATCAGGATATCAGAGATCACGGGAGACTATATTGAATACCTGAGCACGATGAAAGAGATGAACATAAGTGTTTCATCTGAGTTTCTCGTGCTCGCGGCCGAACTGCTTAACATCAAGTCCAGAATGATGCTCCCGCAGCCGGAACATGACGAGCCGGGCGTCGTACAGGAAGACCCGAGGAGTGCTCTCGTTGAAAGGCTCATCGCGTACAAGACATGCAAGATGCAGAGTTTCATGCTCCGCAGACAGGCGGAAGACATGGAGAACGTATACGAGAAGCCTCAGGAAGATATTTCTGTATATCTGGACAATCCTGATGAGTACCTGAGCCTCGGGCTCGCGGATTTTGCCAAGGCATTTAACCAGTTCCTGCTCAGAAAACAGCGTATCGAAGAAACGAGACGCCGCTATACGAGGATAGAGCGTGAACGTGTGACTATGGAGGACAGGATGAACTTCATCAGGGACACATTCATCAGGGCGCTGGACACAGGAGATATAACGGAGAAAGATTTCCGCGACCTAATACCTCCTGTCGGAGGAGGCGGGAAGCCCGGGACCGGCAGATATAATACGATCGTGAGCTTCACGTCGCTTCTTCAGATGATGCGCGACAGATATCTGGATGCGGATCAGAACGAAACATACGGACGTATCACCGTAAGGCCTGGTGAGGTCGACATACATGGATACAACGCGGAAGAAGCAAGCCGCGATATAGTGGAAGAAGAAACTTCCGGGGAGTCGGATAATGCTTGACAGGAAATCGATAAAATCAGCATTCGAATCAATGCTTTTCATATGGGGACAGCCGCTTCCGGCAAAAGACGCCGCTGACACTCTCGACATCAGCAAAAAAGACGCAATAGAGCTTTTCAACGAGCTTATGGAAGAGTATGAGAAAGAGGACCGTGGCATCAGGATCAGAAGGATCAATGAGTCATATCAGTTCATCACCAATCCTGAGAACGCCGACGCCGTGAAGAGACTCTGCACGCCTGTAAAGATCAAGAGACTTTCGCAGGCTGCGCTGGAGGTGCTTGCGATCATTGCTTACCGCCAGCCGGTCACAAAGGGCGAGATCGACGCTATCAGAGGCGTGAAATGTGACAGAGTCATCGAAGGCCTTGAGAAGAAAGGCCTTATACGTGAGAAGGGAAGGTCAGACGCCGTCGGACGGCCGATCCTGTATGCAACTACGGATATGTTCCTGAAGAATTTCGGATTTGAAGACCTTTCGGATCTTCCTGAGATCGAAGATCTTGAATCAGTCATGGAAGTCGACGAGGATTATGAGGAGGAGCCTGATTCCGGACAGCTTTCGATAGACATGAGCGGCTCCGGAAACAGGGAGGAAAGCGATGAATAACGTTATCCTTATCGGTATGCCCGGATGCGGCAAGAGCTCCGAGGGAGTTCTGCTTGCCAAGGTGCTTAAGAAGAGTTTTGTTGACACAGATCTGCTGATACAGAAATGCGAAGAGATGACGCTCCAGGAGATAATCGACATCCGCGGCAACGCGTATTTCCGAGATGTGGAAAAGGAAGTCCTGCTTCAATTCAACGGCGACAATTTTGTTGTTGCCACAGGCGGGAGCGCTGTGTATTACCCTGAAGCGATGGAGAAATTCAGGCAGGGCGGTACTGTCGTATACATCAGGCTGCCGGTGGAGACGATCATAAAGAGACTGAATAACATCAAGACGCGCGGCATATCGCTCGCGCCGGGGCAGACGATAGAAGACCTTTACAACGAACGCATACCTTTATATGAAAAGGAGGCTGACATCATAGTCGACACAGAAGGACTTGAAATAGAGGAGTCAGTTGCGAAGATCGCGGAGGCTTTGAAGCAGAACGCTTGACAAAAACAGGTCTCAAGGGTACAATTTCAATAGTTTATAGAAAGGCGGATATAATCATGGAAAGAATCAAGACACTGGAAACAAGAGATCTCAAGAAGAGCATGGAAAACGGCGGATGCGGCGAGTGCCAGACATCATGTCAGTCAGCATGCAAAACATCATGCGGCGTAGCTAACCAGAAGTGTGAAAAGGATCAGTAGTTTCAGAATATGATACATCAGTACAAACTGAACGGTTATAACATCGTTCTTGACGTTAACAGCGGTTCTGTACATTACGTGGATGATGTCTGCTACGACATCATCCGTTCTTTTTGTGATGCAAAAGAGGCTGGCGGTGAGCCGGACCGTGACGCAGTAAGAGCTGATATACTGTCGCGTTATCCGGCGGAGACACCAGACTCGGTAGACGCAGCTTTCCGTGACATCGACGAGCTTGTTTCCGAGGGGAGACTTTTCACTCCGGACATCTACGAACCGAAGGCGACATATCTTAAGAACCGCCATACGGAGATCAAAGCCCTTTGCCTGCACGTGGCTCATACCTGTAATCTGAACTGTGAGTATTGTTTCGCCAGTCAGGGCAAATTCCATGGAGAGAGGGCTCTGATGAGCCTTGATACAGCAAAGCGTGCCATGGATTTTCTGATCGAGAACTCCGGGAACCACGTGAATCTGGAGGTCGACTTCTTCGGTGGAGAACCTCTCATGAACTGGGACGTTGTGAAGGGCACGGTCGAGTATGCCCGCTCTATCGAGAAAGAGCATAACAAGAATTTCAGATTCACGGTCACGACTAACGGCGTGGGGATAAACGATGATGTTATCGATTTCGTCAACCGCGAATGCCACAATGTGGTTTTGTCGCTGGACGGCAGGAAAGAGGTCCACGACGCTTTGAGAAAGACGATAACGGGCGAGGGCAGCTACGACATGATAGTGCCTAAGTTCAAGAAACTTGTCAAAGCGCGCGGCGGCAAAAACTACTATATGCGCGGAACGTTCACGCATAACAACGTGGACTTCACAAAGGATA
>CAYMBU010000019.1:14124-17872 GCA_964388765.1 uncultured Eubacterium sp. | reverse complement strand
TCGTAAGTACGTACTTATCCGTCAATTTTGAAACATTATCGGCAAGTTTAACATAACACCGCGAAGAACGCTGCCTGGAGCACTGTATTGGTATGGCTGCCGAGTCCCAGCCTTAAAGCTATCTTTGTCGCGTTGATCGTATAGAACTTTATCTTCTTCATTGCCAGGATGCGCTTTACGTCGTCCGGAAGGTTTTTCTCAAGCTCGTCTCTGTCCCACTGACAGTTCAGGAGGAACGTTCCGCCTGATTTGATCTCGCTTACGATATCATACTGTCTCAGGAAGCTCTGGTTGTGGCACGCCACGAACTCCGCCCTCTTTACGAGGTAGCTTCCTCTGATCTGTTCTCTCGAAAAGCGCAGATTTGATTTCGTTACGCCGAAAGATTTTTTCGCGTCGTATTCAAAATACGCCTGGGCGTAAATGTGTGCGGCTTCCGCAAGGATCGAAACAGTGTTTTTGTTGGCGCCAACTGTGCCATCGCCGCCGAGTCCCCAGAACTTGCAGCGGTATACCTTGTCGCCGACTCCCGGAACGTGCGGAGCGTCAAGTGAAAGATGCGTCACGTCGTCGGTGATGCCGATGGTGAAGCCGTCGACCGGCTTGTCAGATTCAAGGTTCCTGAACGCAGCGATTATCTGATCCGGATCTGTGTCCTTGGAAGAAAGGCCGTAGCGGCCTCCGATGATCCTCATCATCCTCCCTGTCTTTACTGCGGCTGTGCAGACGTCCTTATACAAAGGCTCGCCTTCAGCGCCCATCTCTTTGCAGCGGTCAAGAACAGCGACACGCTTCACTGTTTCCGGGATCGCTTCCATGAGCTTTTCCGCCGAGAACGGTCTGAACAGGTGTACCTGCACAAATCCGACTTTCTTTCCGTGTGCGTTAAGATAATCCACAGCAAGATGCGCTACTCCTGTAACGGACCCCATTGCGATCACAACGTCCGTTGCGTCAGGTGCCCCGTAATAATTGAAGAGCCTGTAGTCGCGTCCGGTCAGATCGCTTACTTTCTTCATATATTTTTCTACTATCTCAGGAACCGCATCGTAGAAGCCGTTGTTTGCCTCACGCACCTGGAAGTATACGTCCGGGTTCTGTACTGTATTCCTCAATACAGGGTGTTCAGGGTTCAGCGCTGTTTTCTTGAAGTCAGCCAGTGCGTCCTTATCCACCATTTCCACGAGCGCCTGCTCGTCTATCTGCTCGATCGTTGCTTCCTCGTGGCTTGTACGGAAACCATCAAAGAAATGCATGAACGGGACTTTGCTCTCTATCGCCGCAAGATGAGCGACTCCGGCAAGGTCCATGACTTCCTGTACCGATCCTGTACACATCATGGTAAGTCCGCAGGCACGGCAGTCCATCACGTCGCTCTGGTCGCCGAAAATACTCATACCGTGTGTACCTACAGTACGGGCAGCAACATGCATGACGGCAGGAAGCCTTTCGCCCGCGATACGGTGCAGTACCGGTATCATCAGCATCAGGCCCTGGCTGGATGTGAATGTCGTGGCAAGCGTACCTGCCTGCAGAGCTCCGTGCACAGCTCCGATAGCGCCGGCTTCACTCTGCATCTCCTGCAGCGTGACCGTCTGCCCGAACATGTTCTTCCTCCCGTTGGCCGACCATACGTCTGTGTGTTCAGCCATCGGTGACGAAGGCGTGATCGGATAGATCGCGGCGATCTCCGTGAAGTTGTAGGCAACATGCGCAGCCGCTGTGTTTCCGTCCATGGTTACAAGTTGTTTTTTCTCATTTTCAGACATTTCTTTTCTCCGTAATTATGTTTTGATATAGTCTTTATTAATATTACTCGAGCCCCAGCTCTTTCGCAAACTGTTCTCTCATCTTGTACTTCAGGATCTTGCCTGCAGCGTTCATCGGGAATGCGTCAACAAAGCGGATATACTTAGGCACCTTATGCCTTGCCAGCTTTCCGGCTATGTAGTCGTGCATCTCCTCTTCAGTCACCGACTCGCCTTCTTTCAGGATTATGCAGGCCATCGATTCTTCTCCGTATTTCTCGTCCGGAACGCCGATCACCTGTACGTCCTGTACTGCAGGATGAGTATATATGAACTCTTCTATCTCTTTCGGGTATATGTTCTCGCCGCCGCGGATGATCATATCCTTCAGACGGCCGGTTATCCTGTAGTTTCCGTTCTCATCTTTACAGGCCAGGTCTCCTGAATGGAGCCAGCCGTCGGCATCGATAGTTTCCTTGGTCGCTTCAGGCATCTTGTAGTAGCCCTTCATCTGGTTATAGCCTTTGGCACAGAATTCGCCGTTCACTCCCGGCGGTACTTCCTCGCCCGTTTCAGGATCGATTACCTTGCACCGTACATGAGGGAAGTCATAGCCGACTGTCTCTGTCCGTACGTCAAGCGGATCCGTCCATGCTGACATGGTGTTGCCAGGCGCAGTTTCCGTCTGTCCGTATACGCTTACGATTCCTGTCATGTTCATCTCGTCAGGCTGCGCCGCACGCTTCATGAGCTCAGGCGGGCAGCCGGATCCTGCCATGATGCCTGTCCTCATGTACGAGAAATCTGTCTTTCTGTAGTCCGGATGGTTGAACATAGCGATGAACATCGTCGGTACTCCGTTAAAGCAGGTGATCTTCTCCTGGTTTATGCAGGCCAGCGAGGCCTTTGCTGAAAAGTAAGGCATCGGGCACATCGTCGCGCCGTGGGTCATGGAACTCGTCATCGAGAGGACCATGCCGAAGCAGTGGAACATCGGCACCTGTATCATCATACGGTCTGCAGTAGAGAGGCCCATGCGGTCTCCTATGCACTTGCCGTTATTTACTACGTTGTAGTGTGTGAGCATTACGCCCTTAGGGAATCCGGTCGTACCTGAAGTGTACTGCATGTTGCATACGTCGTCAGGCTGGACCTGCGCCGCAAGTCTCGCAGTCTCTTCAGGCGGCACCATGTCTGCCCTGTCCATGGCCTCTTCAAAAGTCAGGCACCCGGGCATGCTGAATCCTGAAGTTATCACGTTTCTCAGGAACGGAAGGCGCTTACAGTGGAGCGGCACTCCCGGCTTGCTGTCTTTGATCTCAGGGCAGAGCTCGTTTATGATCCCTGCGTAGTCACTGTCCAGAGCGTGGTCTATCATAACGAGCGTGTGCGTGTCTGACTGCCTGAGCAGATACTCAGCCTCATGGATCTTATATGCTGTGTTCATGGTAACGAGCACGGCGCCTATCCTGCAGCAAGCCCAGAACGTGATATACCATGCCGGAACGTTCGTGCACCATACAGTTACTTTGTATCCCGGTTTCACTCCCATCGACACGAGAGCACGCGCGAATCTGTCGACGTCCTCTCTGAATTCCGAATAAGTCCTCGTATAATCGAGCGTCGTGTATTTGAAACAGTACTGGTCAGGGAACTCCTGCGCCATCCGGTCGAGCACCTGCGGGAACGTGAGATCGATAAGCTCGTCTTTCTTCCACACATAGCGCCCCGATCCGTCGTGGTTGTAATACAGACCGTTCTCACGCGACCTTGATCTGTTGTATCTCGCCATGTAGTTCACGAAGTGCGGAAGGATTATGTCCAGGTCCTGCAGCTCTTCCAGCCAGGCCGGCTTCCACTCAAGCGAAACAAAGCCCGCGTAGTCGACGCTCTCGAGTGCTCTCATGACTTCGTCTACCGGGAAGTCTCCTTCACCTACCAGTTCAAACTGATCCTTACCGCTGGAGTCTCTCATATGGACGTGCTTGACGTACGCGCCA
>CAYMBU010000019.1:11158-14114 GCA_964388765.1 uncultured Eubacterium sp. | reverse complement strand
ATTGGTGATCGTCTCTGCAGGCGTCTCTCCGAAGTCTCTGGATGGATGATGGACGTCCCAGAGGACCGCTATCTGGTCACTCGCGAATCTGTCCAGAAGCTCGCGGAGCTTTTTTGTTGATGAGAAAAGCCCGCATGTCTTGATCAGTATGGTCACGCCGTTGTCTTCAGCATAAGGGATCAGTTTCTTCAGATTTGCCTCAGCCCCTGCTATACGGTCGTCGACATTTTCTTCCTCACCGCATGACGCCCATACCGCGATATACGGAGACCGCATGTCTGCGCAGAGCTTCATCTCGGCTTTTATGCTGTCTATCACATCATCGTCCGCCTGTGCTATATCGAGCGCGCTGTCAAAGCATGGGATCGTGAGGTCATGCTCGCGGAGTGTCCTGTACGACGAAGCCACTGAATACATGTGGAAAGGACCGCCCTTGTCTGTGAGGTCACTGCTCGCCGTGACATGATATATCTCGACGCCGTTAAAACCCATCTCGCCGGCTGTGTCGATCATCTCCTGCCAGGTAAGGTCAGGCCATCCTCTTGTTGAAAATGAAAGCTTCATTACTCACCCTCCTCGTATACGATCTTGTTTATGGCACTCATATACGCATTTATGGATGCCTGGATGATATCTGTCGATATGCCTCGTCCTGAGTATACCTTTCCGTCGCTGCTTCTCAGGCGCACCACAGTCTCGCCCATAGCCTCACGGCCTTCCGTGACGGCCTGCATCTCGAACTCGTCGAGCTCATAGTGGTGGCCGATTATCTGCTCGATCGCGAAGAACGACGCGTCTATAGGCCCGTCTCCGACAGCAAGTCCATCAAAGACCTGTCCGTCTTTCTCCATCCTGATATGGCATGTCGCCGTGATGGCGTTCCCCGAATTTATTACAAAATCCTTGATCTTGTATGTAGGCGGCACCTGCATTGCTGCTGAAGCTATGATTGCGTCCAGCTCTTTGGCGCTTACTGATTCCTTCTTGGATGCGATTCTGGTGAATGCCTCGTATACTTTCACCTGATCCTCTTCATTCAGCTCGTATCCGATCTCGGCGGCGACTTTCATGACTGCGGAAATGTCGTCATGTATCGTGAGCACCACGCCCTGGTCGTCGCGTACCTCAGCACTGTATGCTGAATTACCTGAGCCTTTTTCCTCACAGATCCTCCTGATCTGAGTGACGATCCTGTTGAGCTCTGTATCATGAACGTCGCACGATACGCCTTTCTCCATGCCCCTGACTTTCAGGATATGCACAAGTCCTTCGAGCGACGACGTGAAATTGCCGCATGCGGAGACCTTTACTTCATCAGCTCCTGCCATAATGGCTGATACCGCGCAGGCATCGGCCAGGCAGAGCTCGTTCGAGATCATTACTCCGAGCCTGACGTTATCAGGCAGGTCTTTCCTTGCGCCTTTGACCCTGTCGTAGAATTCCTCCGGGAGAAGATTTCCGGCGGTGTCGCACAGAGTAACTACAGTAGCTCCCGCCTCAACAGCAGCGTCTACAGCTTCCTTGAGGAAATCAGCTTCGCTTCTTCCTGCGTCCCATGCGACGAATTCAACGTCGCTGCAGCATTCTTTCGCCTCGGCCGTCAGCTTAGCGACTTTCTTGACGATAGCTGCCGGCTTCATCCGCGTTATATATTCCATCTGAACGGTACTTACCGGAGCGACGACCTGGATGCGCGGCTTTTTTGCTTCTTTAAGAGCGTTCCATGTGATCTTCAGTGTGTCCTTTTCTGACAGTGAAAGCGGCACCGCGACTGTGCTTTCCTTCACGGCGCTTGCGATCGATTTGATCAGAAGACTGTCGGTCCGCTTATTCTTTACGGCGGCTGTCTCGATCACCTGTATCCCCGCTCTGTCCAGCAGCTTGGAAAGCTCGATCTTCTCCCTGAACGAAAGATCATATCCGCCGTTCCTCGCCGGCATCGACATTGTGATGTCACTCAGATAAATACTTCTCATTCTTTTCTCCTTCATATATAAACAAAAACCCTGAAGCTGCATTATGCAGCCTCAGGGACGAAACTCTTGATTCCGCGGTACCACCCTGATTCCTTTCCTCTTTTATGGGAAAGACATCTCTCGGACTCTATCAAGTCCATGGCCTGTAACGGGGCCTGCCGGATCAGATTAGTTACCGCATGCGCGGTGTTCGCCTGACCTGCTCGGGAGTGAGATGCATGTGACATCCGGTACCGGCTCGCACCGCCCGCCGGCTCTCTGTAACGCTTCCGTCACGGCAATTCTCCGTCATCGCATTTTGGTCCGTATGAAATTTTATTTACATATTGTTATTAAAACACATTATTACAGACTGTGTCAATTTATTTTTTTACCGCGCTATTTCACTCTGATCTTCACAGTAACTGTCTTTGACCCCTTCTTGTATGCGGTCGTTCCGGCAGCGGTCACTTTGATCTTCAGCTTGTAGGTGCCCTTCTTCAGGCCCTTCTTCACAGTGATCTTCCCTGTCTTCTTGTTTACTGTGATCTTTTTGGCGAACTTCTTCTTTATGACGCTGACTTTCTTGTAAGTCACCTTGCCCTTGGCCTTTGTGACTGTCAACGCCTTCTTGCGCGCGATCTTAACAGCTTTCTTCTTAAGCCTGGAAGCTTTGATCGTTACTTTCTTTGCCTTGACTTTCAGCGTGTTCTTCTTCTTTGTGAGCTTCGGGATCACTTCTTCTTTGGTCTCGCTGCAGGTCTTACAGAGGCAGATCCTCTTACCTTCAGATATGTAGGTCGCCTTGTCCTCATATGTGACTTCCCACTCATGCGGCGCTGTTTCCTTATGTGAAGGATCGTTCTGGCATACGCGCTCGTGGCTGTCCTCGCCTTCAACAGCGGTCCATTCGCCCCACTTATGGCCTGTCGCCGGGATCACAGTTGGGTTCTTCTTATTGCAGACTGTGCAATAGCACACTATCGCTCCAGGCTTCTCAC
>CAYMBU010000019.1:2491-11148 GCA_964388765.1 uncultured Eubacterium sp. | reverse complement strand
CCGTATATTCCGCTACCGTCCAGCTGTGGCTTTCAACGCTTACCTTGTAATCCACGTCTGACGCTGCTGTCATATCATATCCGTCGGCGCCTTCTTTGATCTTCGGCATCAGCAGAACGACGCAGCCGTGTGCTCCTGAAGTCAGGCTGCTCCAGCTCTTGTCGCTGTCTCCCTCGACAGTACGTACCTGTTCATTGTTATATACTGAATATTCTGTGACCTTGAGCCCGATAGTGGAATCATTATCTGTGCGAAGGATCACAGTATATGTGTCGTCCGCAGGTATCCTGAGCCAGTCTCCTTTATCACTTGTCGTGATGCCGATCCACTTGTCTGTTCTTAATGTGATCTTTCCGTCTTTGAATTCAGCGACCTCTTCACCGGCTGAATCTCTTACTTCACCTGTCAGCACAGCACCTTCAGGCTTCGTGATATATACACGTCTGTAGCCTGCGATCTGAGCGGAATATTCCTTTACGAAGTCATCGTATGACGGGTCCAGCGTACGGAGCCATGAAAGAATGACCTCATTGTTATGCGGCCTCATGAAGCTGGACGCGTTCCCGGCGAATGTCGCGAGGTGCTTCATCTGCTGTGTGACCTGTGTGAAGCTTATGATCTCATCAGTCTGATTCACATCATACAGAAGCATGTACGCGATAAGTCTGGAAACGGCCTTGCCCTCTTCCTTATCGATAAGCTCCGCGAACTTTTCCGAATCCTCCTTATCGTACCCGGCGTTTGTGAGTCCGGACTTCAGTACATTGGAATAGAGGATCCCTGTAATGTTCCACGACAGGTCGCTTGCGTCTCTCCATCTGTTTGCGACCTTCAGCTGTTTCCTGAGCTCTTTTACGTAATCCTCCAGCTCCTCAGGGATCTCGATCCCCGCTTCCTTGTAGATCTCGACTATTTCATCAAGCAGGCTGAGAGCCTTCTCGATCTCGGCGATCGTCTGCTCGTCGAAATTGGTCTCGCTGTATCTGTCAAACATATATGATATGTACAGCATCGCGACGAGCGGCTTGGACCATCTGTCCCCGTTCGCTCCGTCCATGACTTTGCTGAGGTCTCCCATATGGGAGAAAATGTATCCTGTCAGATGCGAGAACGCTGTCTGATAGCTATCGTAGTAATTCTGTCTTGATCCGGTCGCCTGTACGATAGAATCACTCATCATCGAGAGGAATTCTCTCTGGTCGCCGGTAAGATACGACTCTTCGTCGTCCGTGATAGAGAACTGTTTCTCTTTTATGAGCTTCTCTATATCGATCGTCTTCGGAGTGAATCCGTCAGGATCTCCGCCGTTCGTGTAGAGATCATACACCTTGCTGTTCGTTCCCTTCATGAAGGCAAGCATGCGTTCCTTGTTCTCCGCCTTGGCATATCCTGTGCTGGTTCCGTATCTCGCAAATCCCAGGCCCTGCGGCGGAGCGATCGTAACTATATCGTAGCCTTCCCATGTATTATGGACATATGCGAACTTGCTGTCTGTCGGAACTCCTGACTCCCCTTCCGGTGAAGCGGCGCTGTTCGGAGTCCCGTAAGTATAGCAGTAAAGATTAGAAGGCTTAAGCTCTATCGAGTCTCCGAGTTCCTTCTTCGGGTCTTTGATAAGAGCTGCCCCGACCTGGTTGGTAACGCCTGCGCCACGGCTGTATCCGGCGGTCCAGACTTTTATATCACCTGTGATGCCGTACTTCTCAACATATTCCTTTGCGAATGCAAGAACTTTCTCCTTGCCTTTTCTGAAGCCTTCATGGTCGCCTGTCGCTCCCATCTGGAAGTTGCCTCCCCACTCAGCCTCGTATCCCGCGCTTCTTGGGACTATCGCAAGGAGAGTGTATGTTTTCCCGCCGTCCGTGATGGTCTTATGCGCGCATGCCGCGCCCATCGTCTCGGTGGTCATCTTCTCTTTGTAGTATCTGTTGGTATCAAAATCAACAAATCCGTTGTCCTCAAGATATGCCTTCAGGTTTCTGCTCTTGTTCTTGTATCCTTCCGGCGTCCTCGGCTCACGCTCACTGCTTATCGACGCGATCGCAAGCTCGTACGACATCGTGGCGAGCTTCTGGTTATACTCCAGCGAATCTCCCGTAAGCAGGCTGTCGTCATAGATATACGTGTCCGTCAGGTCCGTCCCGACTTCGTGCGGGTCGAACCAGTATACGCCTCTTGTCGCCGTCAGGCTGTCCTTGTCCGCCCCTTCCGCGAATGAGACCGCAGGCAGGCTCATGACCGAGCTCAGCGCCATAACGGTGCTCATCAGCAAAGCAATCAGTTTTCTGTTCATCTTTCCACCTCTCCCTTAAACATTATTTTACTGTGATCTTGACGGTCTTTACTATACCACTCTGTGCAAACACATATATCTTGCATGTGCCCTTCTTCAGGGCTTTCACCTTGCCTTTTGACGTCACTTTCGCGATCTTCACATTGCTCGACTCATAGCGCGCTCCGACATGCTTCTTGACTTTAGTCTTTTTCGCCTTCTTAAGCACAGCTTTGAGCGTCGCTGCCTTACCCTTCTTCAGGAGGACCGCACTCGTCGCCTTGTACTTTTTCAGCTTCTTTCCTGTCTTCGTGACTTTAGCCTTTACGATCACTTTCCTGTAATTGGCCTTCTTCTTGCTGCCTGCTGTGGCCACATGCTTGATCTTTGACGTCGTCACCACGTCGTTGTTCTTATCGACCGCGATGATGATGAACTTGTAGTATGTCGCCTTACGGAGCTTCTTTCCGGCGGCTTTCTTCACGTTATACGCGCGTTTGCCGGAGCTGAGCGTTACGAGCTTTTTGAACTTCCTGCCCTTTCCGCATCTGTTCGTGTAGATGATATACTTCTTTGCTCCTGAGGCTTTCTTCCATGTGAGCTTTATGCTCTTCTTTGTCTGCTTCGTGCTCTTTACCTTGAGAGGCGCAAACTTTGTTCCCTTAGGATCTTTATCGGTCGTGAGTCTCGCGAGAGCTGCTTCTGCCGCCTCAAGAGACGCGCCCTTGCCGAACCATGTGCCGTCCTCACCTTTCTGCTTACTTCTGTCTTCCGGCTCCGGCTCTTTGTCTTTCCACTGTGCTTTCACGGTCGAATGGGCGGTAATATCTGCCTGTTCTCCCGGCGCGTACTTCACGGCTTCGGCATCGTCCGGAGTCTCTTCCTTTCCGGTCTCCGATATGGTCCATCCGTCGAATTCTTTACCTGCCGGCGCATCAAAGCCGTTCTCCGGCAGCTTGTATTTCTTACCTTTCGTGACGTACTCGTCCTTCATCTCGCCTGTTCCGCCGTTGCCGTCAAAAGTCAGCGTCCAGGTCCTGTCTGAAGGGCCTCTCTCTATGATCGTGAACTTTCCGTTCACGTACCGTACGTTGAAGTTGTCGAATGAAGTCTCTCCGGATACCATGATCTCGTATGTACCGACGTCCTCACCCGGCTGTCTCACTATCACTACCGGTATCAGGTCCAGTACGTCCTTGTTTGCTACTCCTTCTGCTGTCCATGTGAGTTCCGGATCCTCGTCTCCGTGGATCTTGTCCGCGTCATCAGCGGTAACTGTCACGGTCGCAGGGGTGATGCTGAACTGACCGCCTATAGCGCCTTCGAAGCTGCCCCTTCCGTAAACACTGACTGTCGCCGTTCCGACGTCCACGTTGTCACTGTATGAGCATACGTAGTCCACGCCTTCGGTCAACACCTTCTCTCCGAACGTCACCGTGAGAGAAGTCTGTACCTCGTATCCTGTATATACCTGATCGGAAACATCGGTTATTACAGCGTTGGTGATGGTATTCTTGAGGATCTCGAACTCAATCGTCTGGTCTTCTTCAGTATATTCATATTCGTCTTCGTCGGAATCGCCATCGCTTTCCGAAGCATCCTTAGGTATCTTCCACTGATATCCGTCTTTTACCTTCGCGGTAACTGTGTATTTGCCAGCGTCCACGGCTGTGGCATTTCCTTTCTCATCGATCTCGACGCCGCTTCCTTCCGCTGCTGTGAGCTCGTAGAACGCACTGGCTTCAACTCCTGTCTGCTGCTCTCCGCTGTACATAAGGGTCTTTCCGACCGGAACCGTCACATTGTTAGTGAAGTCATATACATATGTAGCAACTGAGCTGTCCCACTCGGATCCGTCGTTCTTCGTGTATGCCTTGAGCGTTATGCGCTTTACTGCTCCGTCGCCCTGCGCTGTCGCATCGCTTCTCAGAAGCGCTATCTCTTCTCCTTCTGTATATGTATTCCTGGTCCTCGACGTTGTCGGATCGGTCCCGTCTGTCGTGTAATATGTCGTATATCCTTCTCCTGCCGCAGTCTCAAGAGCAGTCGACTGGTCATACAGATATTCTCCGGAAGAAAGTGTGGCTGACGGCGCCGATATGTGTTTCGCCTCGTTTACGATCACTCTTACGGTCACCGTAAGATCCGCGTCTTCCGGAGCGTTCACAGTCGCCGGAAGTGTCACTTTGCCCTGCGCGGTCCAGACTGTCTCCTCCCTAGAATCGTCCGTGGCCGCGGCCACAGGGTCTTCCCATGTGACTTTTGCGTCAAGTGATATGCCGTTCTTTGTAGTAACCTTGGCAGTTGCAGGAAGCAGGTTCCTTATATCTTCCATGCCTGCTCTGTGCTCCACATCTGTTATGTCATCCGGATCAATAACAGAGTCGAGAGTATACTTTGTCGCCGCGAACGTGTAGATCACGCTGTTGCTTCCGGTATCGCAGACCGCGCTGTTTCCGTTGACTGTAACGGTGAGAGCGTCCGAATAGATGAACGTCATATTGACACTTTCATAGTCAGAAGCATCCGGCGCTTTCACATTTACATTTCCATCTTCATCCGGCTCAATGGATACGACCGCGGTATATGCGGTCATGTATTCAGCCTTCTTGTCTTCCCCTGATGGAGCCGGGAACCACTCTATGCTGATGTTTTCAGGAGATATCTCATATTCATTCGTGATCTTGACCTTCATTTCGGCTGATTCCGCAAGCGCCTTACCGCCGGCAGGCTCGTCAACAGTTACTTCGATCTTATTCACGAGCGGCACGTACTGCGCCTCGATAGTAAGATTTGTCGTACTCAGTTCTTCTGCGAGCTTGACTTTTATAGTGCTGTCTGTTTCACTTCCTTCTGTGAGCGCTATTTTACCGTTATTAATTTCTCCCGTTCCTGTCTTGAGGTCCCATCTGATGAATCTCTCGTCCTTGACCTGCGGCGCAGTCACAACTATTTCCTGACCCTGTAGCGCATAGCTCACAGTCTCCACAGATTCGTCATACTGTTCAAGGTTGAGATCAAAAGCCCTGACTGTAAACGATATGTCCGCAGTCGGACTCGGATGCGGATCCGCTTCATCGTGTCCTGTCTTGTACTCAAGAATGATGGTCACGCTGCCGTCATTATCATTTCTCCTGATGCTCTTCAGAGTAAAGCCAGCTTCGCTGTTCCACTCCAGCGCGGCTGTTTCTCTGAACATAAGGCCGCTTGCCTGATCCTGAGGTATACTGATCTCCGCCAGATAAGTGGTATCGTCATACCCCTTATCAGCCGATACAGTCTTTGTCTGCTCGTCTTCATCTTCATACGTGTACGTCCACGTCACAGGACGTGTCACAGGACGTGTCACAGAAGAAGCTCCTTTTTCAAATTTGAGCTCAGCTTTAGTATCAAGCTTCTGTCCGGGTACCGGCACGTCCAGAGCACCGGTGATCTTATTGATCCTGTCCCCATAGGACGCCGCAAGGCTGATCACATATCCCTCAGGATAATCGTCGCCCACCTCAGGCATCTTGAACGCCGCGGTCGCGCTGCTTGCGCTGCTTTTCAGAAGTCCTTCAGTTATGTCGCTTTCATTTCCGTCCTGATCGAGCAGCGTCGCTGTCCAGTTAGTGAAGTACTTCGCTGAAGGTGATACCGCTGTGATCCTGACGTCGTCGCCTTCCTTGTACCACTGCTCGTTTGTTTCCTTCCCTGTACCGTCAGCCTTTTCGGTCGTCACCGTGACCTTATGCCTGTCGTTACGGACTTCGATATCATATTCAGCCACATCGCTTCTTACGCCATATGACATCGCGTAGGTCTTCACCTTATATTTGGTGACGTTCTGATTGTCATTCGCCTCGAGGGTGTCTCCCTTTCTGTAGAGCTGGTTCTCAGTAACGGCAACATATTTATCTGCGCCATTGTATTTCAGCACATCATAGTAGATAGCTTCTCCTGCGATGTCTTCCACTTCCAGGATGATCTCCTGATCGCCGTTTACCTCGTTGGCCTCTTCTCCCTCTTCAAGCGTTGTTTTTTTGCCGTCCGCGCTCTTCAGCGTGAGTGACGGCTTACTTACAGAATAATTATCGGTCTTTATCTCGTACTCTGTCTTCTCGTCCTCATAGTAGCTGTCATAGCTTCTTGTCCAGGCTATGTTGATCTCCGGATAATGGTTCTGGAGGACGAACGATGAGAATGTCGCGAACGTCGGAACAAGCGTCATTATGGTATCTTTTTCACCCGAGGAACCCTTCCCCCATCTGCTGGTAAGGGATCCATCCGCTTGTTCTACCGGTTTATAGTTGTAGTCACAGTCAGTGATATGGAATATGAAGTCCGCGAGCGTCGGCCAGTTCCTCTCCAGCTTCGCCCTGTCTGACTCACTTAAGAAGTCGAATGCGCCTGTCTCCTTGAGCTTCTTCAGGAGGAACGTGGTGTACTTGTCCTTATCTTCCTGGCTGAGCTCATTCCACTCTCCGACAACATTTCTGTAAAGCTCCCACATGGAGACTTCGCCGCCGACGTAATTGATCTTATCCATTATGGATCCGGCTCTTCCCACGAAGCCTTCTTTATTATCTCCGGACATGCTGAATACGAGCGACATCGTGTCTCTCATTACAGGCTGAAGCGTCGTCGCCCAGTAATCTCTGCTTGTAACAGCCTTGGACCAGGCGTCAGTTCCGTTCCCTTCCTGCAGTAACCGCACAAAGTCCAGAACAAAATATTCAATGTGATTATTCTTGTAATATCCATACTCCTTCATCTTAGGAGGTATGAAGCTCATTGTCATAGGATGGAAGTAGCTGTCATACGTCATGCCGGAGTCTATAGCCCTGAGGTGAGGCATCATGGTCTCCCTGTAGTATTCATTCGCTTCTACGCTTCCGGCCTCGTCTCCATCTTTGAAGTTGGACTGGAGCCTTATGTTGTTGTCTCTGTATGTCGTGACTTTAGTCGGGCCATCTGTGCCGCCCTGGCTTGCACTTGTCACTGTCTTCTTTATTGTATGTCCTCCGGAAATCGTAACGTCCGTTTCACTTGTCCGCTTATCCGAAAAATATGCGCCGCTGTCGTACGGACTTCCGATCTCGAAAGTATATTTGTCACTTCCCGGAATGTAGTGGTCCACGCCATATCTCTTGGCGCCCATCTGCGTCGTTGCTACGAGAGGTACTATGTCGACCGCGTTTATCATGTTGTGGATACAGAAATATTTATCCTCAGTTTTCTGCTGCGCCTTGTCAGCGCCGCCCTTCGGAGCCTCGCACGGATACGCAAAGACTTTATTCATCTTTCCTTCTTCTTCGCATGCGTACTTTTCTACCAGTCTCTTCGCGGTCAGGTTCGCTGTAGCTCCAGCGCGGGAGAAGCCGCTTACCCAGAATACTACATTGCCTTCAGCGATCTTATCTTCCAGCTCGTAGTTCTTGATGTACTTCTCTATTTCTTTTGTTACCTCATTCGCAGCTTCGGCAAATCCCTTCGCTTCTTTACCCGCGACTTCGGCTACCTTGCCTAGAGTAACATTGCTCGCCCACTCGGCCTCATAGCCTCCGCCTCTGACCGCAACAGGTATGAGGATCTTTCCTGTCTTTTCTCCTCCTGTCTTCGCGAGCTCTTTGCTTCCGATCGTTACTCCTATAGAATCAGTACCCGGCTTGCTCGCCATGCTCTTATTTACATATATGTTCTGGTCCGGGCAGCCGATGTCCGCGAAGAACTGTCTCGCACCCGCATGTTTGTTGTAGTAGATATTTCCGTTAGCGTCCTCGTCATCAAACTTCCTTAAATATGTTCCGCTGAACGCGAGGATCCATGACGCTGTAGCCAGGTGCTCGTTATAGATCTTAGGGTCAGCGTCAAAGAAAGCGTCTGAATAGTAGAATGAAGCATCCGTATCCTCGGTGTCGCTGTCAGTCTTCTCATGTGTGTAGAAGCCGCGGATAAGGTCATATTCGCCGCTTGTGTTGTTCACTTCTCCGCCGGCGTCTACCCGTCCGACTACGCCGGCGCTTGTCGAATGGTCTTCCGCTGTTTTGCCCGACGCGCCGTTGGCGTTCTCTGCTGAAACATCCGTCGGATCGTTCGGCTTCTGCGCCTGCTCGCCGTATTTTTCAACATTGTCTTTACCGTCTTTGACATAGAATATCTTGCGGTAATTAGGCCTGGAGTTATATGTGAAGTGATATCCCGGATTATCCGCGGTAAGGAACTGTATGCAGTTGATATCCTTATACGCGCTTCCGTCGCGGTTCACCATTATGGCGTCGCGGTCTTCCGTATTATAGTATCCGAGATGTACGTCCGATCCCTTCGTCAGATTGAACGCGACCTTTGAGTCGTCCGGATCATTGTCGCTGATATACAGGTTGTTGTTTCTGCTGTCGCTTAAGCC
>CAYMBU010000019.1:0-2481 GCA_964388765.1 uncultured Eubacterium sp. | reverse complement strand
GTATTATCTTTGATGACAGTCTTCCCTGTTACGCTGAAGCTCACGTCCACGTCTTCATTTACGTAAACGCCGCCGCCGGAGACACCTGCTCTGTTTCCGGTGATCTCGCAGGACGAAATGGTATTGCCGTCGTTATTGATGTATATGCCGCCGCCTCTTTCGGTTGCGGTGTTGTTCTGAACCGTAAGAGCTGAGAGAGAAATTGTCTCTTCCTTGGTATATATCGCGCCGCCGTTCTTGCTCACGTTATCCTTCAGCGTGAAGCCGCTCATGCTGGTGTCGTCGTTCCAGATGTACACGCCGCCGCCTGCTGTTGCTGACTGGTTTCCGGAGATCGTCGATCCTTTGGTCCCGCTGATATGTACGTATTCGCCGTCGACATCCAGACCGCCGCCTTCATCCGCGGCGTAGTTCTGATCTATATGTGAATTGCTGAGCTCGATATTGACATAGTTATGATTGGACTGGAAAACTCCTCCGCCGTCGTAGTACGCGAAGCACCCTGTGATAGTGGAGTTGTTCATGCGGAGATTGCTGTTTCCGCCTGACAGCCAGATGCCTCCGCCGTAAGCGCTGTTCGTGCCGGCTGTATCAAACCATGGAGCTTCAGCTCTGCAGCCCGCGATAGTGACGTTGTTCAGCGTTACCGTACAGTCGCTCTTGACATGGATGCCTCCGCTGCCGTTCGTGCTCGCGCCTCCTGTGAGCAGGCCGCCGTAAAAGGTCTTCACGGCATCAGCCTTGGAATCTCTGTTCGTCGAAGAATATACCCAATGGTCGTGACGTACGGATGTATCGCCGCCGTTGATCGTGAGAGTAGCTCCGCTGTTTACCGTGATAAGTTCTCCGTTGAGACACCAGTCGTTATCTTTGGTGTTTCCTCTGCTGAACACATTTCCGTTCATGTTCAGCGTAGCTTTACAGTTGCTCGGGATAATGAGCCTCTCATCATAGTCACTGTCCGTTTCGGCGTTCCAACTCGTAGTCATCTCGATAGTGACCGACCTGTTCTCATAATCATCTTCCAGGTGGTCGATCAGTTCATCAAAATCATCATATGGCGTTCCGTTCAGCTTACCTATTGTTGTCGCCGCCGCATGGATATCCATCTGATCCGTCGGGATAAATGAAAACAGCATTACCAGTATCAATGCTGTCACAGATATTCTTCTAAGCATTCCAGTCATTTCACAGCCTCCGCATCAAGTTCATCTTTCCTTTACCCGAAATATATTCTTTGCCATATATTTCGACATTTTATTATACTATATGCGACATGAAAAATAAATGAACCGGTGCCGTAAAATCACAAAAAAAGAACACTGCGCCGCAGTGTTCTTTTTCATGCTTATCTGCTTTTAAGATCATTTTATCTCTGTCCCCAGGGGGCGCATCCGTGTCACCCCCATCTCTGTCCCCGGTGTCACATCATTCTCCTTTGATCGCGAGGTAAAGAGCAGCATCTGCATTGTCTTTGTAAGGACTTACCCAGAAGATGCCGAGGATACCGAGCGTAAGGATCGTCAGGATGAACCATCCGATGAATGACAGGTCATAGCAGAACGCATGCCACTTATGGCCGTTCATCATCCTCTTTGAAAGATCTATCGTCTGAGTCGGCGACAGTTCAGGATGATCAACAATGATATACGGCACCATCCTGTATGAATATGACTTGATCAATCCCGGGATTATGAACAGCAGTGTCCACAGAACCAGGAACAGATCTCTCAGGAACAGCGTGACGAAAGTGTGCAGATAATTTCTGAACCCAAGTCCGATGCTTCCGAGATCTGCAGGCGGTTCTTTTGCATTATCTTTGAAGAATGCATAGCAGCCTACCTCAATTGGATTTGTCACGAATATTCTGAACAGCAAGCTTATCACCATGATCAGTGTCAGGCCTCCTGCGACACCTGCAGCAACAGCTACCTTTTCTCCCGGTGAAAGGCTGTTTATTGTCTGCTGAAGCTGATTGAATGCTTCCTGCAGCCCCTGTGTGTCGCCTGACGACTTGTTGTATGATACTGTAGTCGTAGTTGCGGTAAAGATCCCCAGTATGATCGATACCAGAACGCTTTTCCAGTAGTTCAGCTTGAATGCGGCTTTACCGCGCTGCTTGATCTCACTTGTTTCCCACATAAAAAACACCCCCAAAATATAAATAATCAAAAAATGCCAAATACAGTATATCATACAGAATATTCGGCATTTTATTAAAAAATATGAACATTATCTTATCTCTTCTTTATGTTCTCGGCTTTTCAGGTGCCGTTTCAGATAGATGAGACAGCCGAAGCACATCATTATCTGGATCACAGTCGAACAGGGCGTAGCAAGACCTATATGGAACAGCGATACAGGCTCCCACCTGCTCATTATGAAGGATACAGGCACACGGACACAGAACGCTCCGATGATCCCCTGCACCATTACGAACCTTGTATATTCCATCCCGTTATAGAAGCCGATAAAGCAGAA
>CAYMBU010000018.1:15827-18506 GCA_964388765.1 uncultured Eubacterium sp. | reverse complement strand
CTCTCTTTACGGCATCGATCCTGATCAGGAGCTCCATCAGATTATCATTTACAGGGTTACATGTAGGCTGAATGAGATATACGTCAGCGCCTCTGACTGATTCCCAGAGATTCACTGAGATCTCGCCGTCACTGAACTTGTTGACGTTGCTTTTCCCCAGTGGAACACCCATTGCTTCGGCGATCTCTTTCGCAAGTTCCGGATGAGCGTTTCCTGTGAATAGCCTGATTTTAGAAAAAGAGCCGTTGTTCATTTCTGTACCTCCTAAATACCCGACTTCCGCGGGCGGTAAAAATGCTGTCCCTGTTCCCCCTGCCGGTATTCCGGCACTTTACTTATCCTTTTCTCTTATAATGTCACCGACCCGGTATATGTCTCCGGCACCCATCGTTATGACAAGGTCTCCCTCACCTGCTTCGGCAAGGACATAATCAGCGATCTTGTCAAAATCATCGATGAACATTACTTCCTTATCAGGATGTTCCTTTCTGATCTCATCACAAAGTTTATCTGATGAGATCTCATATATATTCTTCTCACGCGCGGCATAAATATCAGCCAGGATCAGGACATCCGCCTTTGCGAAAGCATCAGCAAACTGATCGAACAGCGCCAGTGTCCTGGTATATGTATGCGGCTGGAAAAGACACCATAATTTATTGTGCGGAAGATTGGACGCCGCTGCGAGCGTAGCTTTGATCTCCGTCGGATGATGCGCATAGTCATCTACAAGCTTGAATCCCCTGCCGTAGACCCCCTTTATATCAAATCTTCTCTCTGTCCCCGTAAACTTCTCAAGTGTTTCCTTGATAACTGCAGGCGAAACGCCAAGCATATGGCAGCATGCGAATGCTGCAGTAGCATTCAGGATATTATGCTCGCCCGGTATCGCCAGCTGGATCTTTCCGAAATCTTCACCGTTGTAGTTCACATGGAACGAAGGCATACCGTCTGAGAACGCCACATCTGAGATATAATAGACAGAATTTCTGTTATATCCGAATGTAACAGCATTTGAATGCCCCTTTATAACTTCATTCACGAAAGGATTGGCATCATAAGCTATTATCGATCCTGTTTCAGGGACATAGCTTACGAACTTCTCGAAAGAATCGACTATGTGCTCTATGTCCTTGAAATAATCAAGATGATCAGAGTCGATGTTCAGGATTATCTCGATATCAGGCCTCAGCTGAAGAAAGCTGTCACGATACTCGCATGCTTCAGCAACAAAATAATCCCCATCATCTACCTTTACATTGCCGCCTATCTCTGAAAGATTACCGCCGACAAAAATGGTAGGATGGAGATCTGCATGCTCCAGTATAAGTGAGACCATTGACGTAGTCGTAGTTTTCCCATGTGTCCCGCTTACTGCGATGCTCGTCTTAAATTCATCCATAAGTGTGCCGAGAAGCTCTGCTCTTCCCGCGAGTTCAATACCAAGTTCTTTTGCTCTGGTGATCTCCGGATTATCCGGGGCTATTGCCGCAGAGTATACGACAAGGTCTGCTCCTTCCACGTTCTCAGCACGATGTCCGATATATATTTTTATTCCGAGAGCTTCAAGCTCATCTGTCATCTCTGACTCTTTCATGTCAGAGCCTGATACCTGATATCCCCTTGATACAAGTATCTTGGCAAGAGCAGATACCCCTATTCCGCCGATGCCTATGCAATGTATGATCTTGTGATCAGTCAAATTAATCATATTACTTCCCCCATAAGCCATATCATATGATAAAGCCATACAAAGTAATTATAACACATTAACATTGCGAATACCTATATGAAAAACAAATAGTTGACGAACAAATAATAAATAGTTGCAACGTAATGGGTAAATTGTATTGACATGCTCTTTAAAGGACTTTATTATTATTATATATGTTAATTATAACTGTAGGTGTAATTTGAGCATAAATATATATGTTCTTCTTATGCCGGGAAGGTAAATCTATTATGGAGATCACAGACATCAGGATCCGGAAAGTAGATGCAGACAGCAAGATGAAGGCTGTTGTTTCTGTGACTTTCGATGATGAGTTCGTTGTACACGATATCAAGATCATCGAAGGACAGAACGGCCTCTTCATCGCGATGCCTAGCAGAAAGATGGGAGAGGGCGATTTCAGAGATATCGCTCATCCTCTTAAGTCTGAGACTAGAAACAGAATAAGCGACGCAATATCCGCAGAATACTAAAAGCTGCCGGACGAAGACCCATCAGTTGATGACTAGACTGCACCGCA
Organism: uncultured Eubacterium sp.; assembly: GCA_964388765.1. Taxonomy (GTDB): domain Bacteria; phylum Bacillota; class Clostridia; order Peptostreptococcales; family Anaerovoracaceae; genus Aminicella. The sequence continues at coordinate 16,254 of CAYMBU010000018.1, read as the reverse complement.
GAATTTGACAGTCCACGTCGAAGCAAAGATTCACAAGCAGCGTTCAGCCGATGTGCGTTGCTTTTTGTTTGCTCTTTTGTTTTAATTATGTATCTGTACCATATTAGTGTTGACATGTTCTTTATATGGGTAGTATGATTTATTTGTGAGATAGAGGATGCGTCATATGAAGAGTATCCGGATAACATCGTTGAGGGACAGACCTCATTTCCGGAGAAAGGCAGTGACGCCGAAGCCATTCCCCTTCTGTACGGGAGAATGAGCTGGGCATACGGAATAAGATCCGTATGACTGTCGCAATTATTTGCGGAGCGCTATCCTTGATATGAACATACTGTGACTCATGATCCGGATCGTGAGATAATGTGTGTATATGATTATCAGGCAGCTGGTTCCGCACCGCTGTTTTTTCTTTATTCTTTTCAGG
>CAYMBU010000018.1:0-15817 GCA_964388765.1 uncultured Eubacterium sp. | reverse complement strand
AGGAGGTAGAAATGAAGAAGACTATTTTCCAGGGTATCGGTACCGCGATCATCACACCGCTTGATGAAAACGGAGTCAACTACGAACAGTTCGGCAGAATGATCGACTGGCAGATCGAGGAAGGCATCAATGCTCTCATCGTCTGCGGCACTACAGGCGAGGGCTCGACTCTTACCGATGAAGAGCACAAAAAGACTATCGCATACGCATGCGAAAGAGTCGCAGGGAGAGTCCCTGTTATCGCAGGCACAGGATCCAACGACACTGCTTACGGACTGCAGCTTACGAAGAGTGCATGCGAGTCCGGTGTAGACGGAGTACTCGTAGTTACTCCATACTACAACAAAGCCACACAGAACGGCCTTATCGCAATGTACAATCAGTACGCCGATGAAAGTACAGTTCCGGTAGTGATCTACAACATTCCGTCCAGAACAGGCGTCAACATTGAGCCTGCAACATTTGAAGAGCTGGCCAAGAACGACAACATCGTCGCTATCAAGGAAGCAAACGGAAACATCTCCAAGATTGTTGACACAATGTCACGAGTCAACGGAAAGCTTGACCTGTATTCAGGAAATGACGACCAGATCGTTCCGCTGCTCGCACTTGGAGCTAAGGGATGCATATCAGTCCTTTCAAACATCATGCCGAGACAGACAGTAGAGATCACCAAGAGATGGTTTGCGGGAGATATTCAGGGAGCAGTAGAACTTCAGTTCAAATACAAGCAGATCGTCGGGGCTCTCTTCAGCGAGGTCAACCCTATCCCTGTAAAGGCTGCATGCGCGGCCATGGGGCTCTGCGACAACTATGTAAGACTGCCGCTTACTCCAATGGAAGGCGCAAACTACGAAAAGCTTCTTGCTGAGATGAGGAAACTTGGACTGGAGGTATAGCTGATGATCAGAGTACTGGTTAATGGCGCAGGAGGCCGTATGGGGAAGACCGTTACCGCAATGGTAAACGATGATCCTGATATGGAAGTCTGTGCAAAGGTCGATGCGTTCGGTGATCCTGAAAACGGATTCATTACAGACATTAATGACTTTAACGGCGAATGTGACGTAGTCATCGACTTCTCGTTCCATACATCAGCCCCCGCACTAATGGCCTGGTGCGTAAAGAACGGCGTCCCGGCTGTCGTAGCTACGACCGGGCATACTGACGAGGAAAAGCAGGCGATCGACGCTGCGGCGGAAAAAGTTGCGATATTCCAGTCAGCAAACATGTCAGTAGGGATCGCCCTTCTCAATCGCCTGGTAAAACAGGCTTCAGAAGTATTCCCTAACGCCGAGGTCGAGATAATCGAAGCGCATCACGATCAGAAAGCTGATGCACCGAGCGGAACGGCTTTGATGCTGGCAGACACAGTGAAAGAGACCCACCCGGACGCAACATATAAATTCGGACGTCAGGGTCAGTGCAAGCGTACTGCCGAAGAGATCGGAATACATTCTCTGAGGATGGGAAACGTCACCGGACAGCATGAAGTTATCTTTGCCACGCCGAGTCAGACGATCTACCTCAAGCATGAGGCTCACGACCGCTCACTTTTCGCAGACGGAGCCATCGCGGCGGCTAAATTCATTATCGGAAAAGGACCCGGCAGATACAATATGGAAGATCTGCTCGGGTAATATATAAAAGGAGAAAAATATGAGAGTTGGTATCATAGGATATGGAAATCTCGGAAGAGGCGCCGAGGCAGCGATTAGTCACGCAGAAGATATGGAACTTGCGGCTGTTTTTACAAGGCGCGATCCATCTGCTCTCAAAATCAGGACTCAGGGCGCAAAGGTATGCTCCTATGATTCCATCGGTGATTTTGAGAACGATATAGACGTAATGATCTTATGCGCAGGCAGCGCTACAGACCTTCCGGAGATGACTCCGGAAGTAGCGTCAAAGTTCTGCGTGATCGACAGCTTCGACACTCACGCAAACATACCGGAACATTTTGCAGACGTCGATAAGACTGCGAAAGAGGCTGGAACTACTGCTTTGATCTCTGCGGGATGGGATCCGGGTCTGTTCTCACTTGCAAGACTGTATGGAAATTCAGTTCTTCCATGTGGAAAAGATTACACATTCTGGGGACGCGGTGTAAGCCAGGGACATTCAGACGCAGTCAGAAGGATCGATGGAGTCCTGGATGCGCGCCAGTATACGAATCCTGTTCCTGAAGCGATGGACCGCGTCAGGAACGGCGAAGAACCTGAGCTTACGACTCGCGAGAAACATACTCGTGAGGTGTACGTGGTAGCTGCTGAAGATGCTGATAAAGCGCTTATCGAGAAGCAGATCAAGGAAATGCCTAATTATTTCTCCGATTACGACACGACCGTGTCTTTCATCTCTCAGGAAGAGATGGACAGAGACCACGCGGGGCTTCCTCACGGAGGAAGTGTGATCAGAAGTGGAAAGACAGGCTATGATCTTGAAAACCACAACACATATGAGTTTAAGCTTGATCTTGACTCCAACCCTATGTTCACAGGAAGCATACTCGTTGCATACGCACGTGCGATAGCCAGAATGAATCAGTCAGGGCACACCGGATGTTATACAGTTTTCGATATACCTCCTGCCCTGCTTTCACCTATGAGTCCTGAAGAACTGAGAGCTCATCTTCTGTAAGGAGAACGATATGCTTTACAACAATCTAGGCATCAATGAAAAAGGACATCTTACCATCGGAGGCGCCGATACTGTCGACATAGCGTCAGAATACGGAACAGCGCTGTACGTTATCGATGAGAACAAGCTGCGCAGCAACGTAAGGACATACGTCGAGGCGATGAACAGATACTTCGCTCCTGGAAGCGCTCCGCTCCTTGCAAGCAAAGCGCTTTGCTTCAAGGGCATCTATCCGGTGATCGATTCTGAAGGAATGTCCGCAGACCTGGTGTCTCCTGGCGAGATATATACGGCTTGTGCGGCCGGGTTCCCGCCAGAGAAGATGTACTTCCATGGCAACAACAAGACAGATGAAGATATCCGCTTTGCAATCGATAATAAAGTCGGTCATTTCATTATCGACAACTACAACGAGCTCGATGCTCTTGACAGGATCGCAGGTGAGATGGGAATAGTCCAGGAAGCGCTCCTCAGGATCACTCCGGGTATTGATCCGCATACACTTCAGGCGATCAACACAGGAAGGATCGACTGCCAGTTCGGCGTTCCTATTGAGACGGGACAGGCAGCAGAATTCGTCGGAGCAGCTCTTCAGAAGAAGAACATCCATGTCCACGGATTCCACAGCCATATCGGTTCAGAGATATTCGAGCCGGACGCTTTCTGCGATGCTGTGGATATCCTGATGAAGTTCGCGGTAGAGATGCGTGAAAGATACGGCTTCACAGCAGATACGTTCAATCTCGGCGGCGGGTTTGCTGTCCGCTATACTGAGGACGATCCTGAAGTCGATATCCCCGGCAACATCAAAGCCCTCTCCGAGCATCTGAACGCCAGATGCGAAGAGCTTGACTTCCCTGTTCCTGCCATATTGCTGGAGCCCGGAAGAAGCTCGGTAGCAGACGCGGGACTGACGCTCTATACTGCAGGCGGAATAAAGACTATCAATGGATACAGATCTTACGTTACTGTTGACGGAGGAATGACTGACAATCCACGTTATGCGTTATACAAGGCACCTTACACCGTGGTCATGGCAAACAGAATGAATGATCCGGCGGACTTCAAGTGCACAGTCTGCGGAAGATGCTGTGAGAGCGGCGATCTTATCCAGGAGAACGTAATGCTTCCTGAACCTGTAAGGGGCGATCTCATAGCTGTTCTTGGAACAGGAGCCTATAACTTCGCAATGTCTTCAAATTACAACAGACTGGTAAGGCCGGGCATCGTAATGGTAAAGGATGGAGAGACAAGGCTTGCCGTAAGACGTCAGACATATGAAGATCTGATCTCATGCGATCTGTAGCATGTAATATGATCTGGAAAAGACAGCGGAGCTGCCCGCAAAGGACAGCCCCGCTTTTTCTTTATACTTATTGCTTTACATTATCTCAAGATTCCTGGCCACGTTGAACAGAAATTTCTGTTTCCAGATACGCCACAGCTTATTCGGAAAACATTTATATGCCTTCTGCTTGATTATGTTGTCCAGAATAAACTGCCTGTAGGCAAGCGGTACTGTATCCAGCGCATCATGTATCGCTTCTACCCTCTTCTGCAGCTGTGCCTTTTGTATAGCCTTGTACTCGGTCGGCCTGGATACGGTATAATTGTTCTCACCGTCGCTCACTATGCTCGTGCTCTGGATAGCACATGTGTTTATATCCTGCTCCAGATCCCTGAGCTCATCCTCCATTCTGACCAGGTCCCTTACTGCCCATATGCTCTGGTAGTAGACTGCATCCGGCATAACAAGATTCTTGAACTTCGTCTGCTGCCATTCTCTCACACCTATCATCTCCTCTCATTCAAGTCGTAACAGCTGTTGCATCCTTTTTATCTCACCGGATACCGTAAACGTCAATATGGTATTTAACATCTTGTCGAAAAAATGTATTTAAATGTCGTTTTACCGTATCTTTTTGTAATGGCCATTTTTTTGTGCTATATTGTTCTGTGGTTACCGGAGGTAGACAGACATGAAGATCAAAAGAAAAATACTGGTGCAGATGGCTGATCCTGCTGGCAATAAAACAGCGTTCGTGCTCAACGGAGCACGCCATGAGGACTATGCCGGCATAGCCGATTTCATAATGGAGCACACTGACACAGGAGCCGAGCAGGTCGGCTTTGTCAATGGCGTCGATTCTTTTGACATGTCCGGGATGGAATTCTGCGGAAATGCAGCAAGAGCTTTTGCTCTTCTGTCTGCTATGGGATATATAGATGGTAAAGGAACTGATTCTGACGAGGCAGTCCTGGACATAACTGTAAGCGGACGGGCTAATCCGGTCAGCTGCCAGGTCAACAAAGAAACTAGCTATACACGGATCTCGATGCCGCTCCCTAAGCGCGTCAAGACACTCAAGCACTGTGACTTCGAGCCTGCTGAGGGCTGCAAGGTCATGGTATTTGACGGAATTATCCACCTCATCATAGAAGATGCTGAATACACAAGTGAGAATTTTGATCAGATAAAACAGGCAATGTCGGAACAGTTCGACCCACCTGCCCTCGGCGTAATGTATCTGGACAGAGATACACTCAATATGACACCTGTAGTCTATGTGAAGGATGTAGGCTCAGTATTCGTTGAAGGGAGCTGCGGATCCGGGACCACTGCCGCCGCCGCGTATCTGTCTGACGGATTGGAGGATGGAGAATACAGCTATGAGATCAGCCAGCCCGGAGGAACTATACTTGCGACCACAGTGATAAATGATGGCAGCCTGGAATCGATCTGTATTGAGGGTCCGGTAGATATATCGGAGCCTGTAATGATAGAAGCAGAATATGAAGCCGGAGAGAACGAACTTGAGAACATGTCAGGCTCCTGGTGATCCGGCAACATAGCGATCAATAAAAAGGCGGCCATAAGGCCGTCTTTTTGTTATCACCATGTGCGTTTAATTGTAGTATATATCTTTATCTTCAGCTTCGCGGTCAAGCTCTTTCAGATAACCTGCAGTAATTACGCCGGCAGGCAGAGCAACGATCGCTACTCCGAACATCGATGAAAGCATCGTTATGAAGCGCCCTACCGTAGACACCGGATAAATGTCGCCGTATCCTACCGTAGTGAGCGATACCGTTGCCCAATACAGCGCCTCAAAGAAATTCTTGAATGTATCAGGCTCAACGTTGAAAACAACCAGCGCAGATACGAAGATATACAGGACCGCAAATGACAGTACAGCGATAAGAGATTCACGGGAGTTCCTGATCACCCTTGATACACGGCTTATCGACCTGGAATATCTGAAGAATCTTATGATCCTGAGTACTTTCATGAATCTGAACAGTCTGAATGTTTTAAGAGCTCTCAGCCCTTCCATCTCTCTGCTCAGCGGTACAAGCGACGGAAGGATAGACAGAAGGTCCACTATCGCCATGAATGTGAACGGATATCTGATGAATGCGTTTTTCTTATCTTTAAGTTTATAGTCCGCGGTAATGAGCCTCAGAATATAATCTATTATGAATATCACTGCACAGACTTTATCCAGAATGAACAGCTCCAACGACTGATTCTTGATCATGAGCGGGACCAGACTGGCAGCGATCACGATTATCATGAAATAATCATACAGCTTGCTAAGCTTGTCGCTCTCATTATCAACTTCTATTATTTCATATATACGTTTTCTCATATATTTATCTCCTGTCACCCCTGCCGGGCTTTTGCGAACCCCATTCCTTTCTTAACGTAATCAATGCCGTATTCCTGAAGCACTCTGCATGCGTATCTGTTTTTCTCGTCAGTCAGCTTGGATATCTGGAAGCTGATATCATCCTGCACAAGCTTATTCTGCGGGAGCATGCTCTTATAGAATTCCTTCATTGTCTCAAGTATGCCTAGAGCCGCTTCTCTGATATCTTCTCTGAATCCACCCTTCCCGATTATGTATACGCCGTCAAGATCAAGCCTTGCCGAATACTTGAAATTACTTACTATATTTACCTGATCCTCAGGAGAAAGCCCCATACTTCCTCCCATTGCCAGATAAGATACCAGATATCCTGCGAATCTTATATCTCTTATGTTTACTCCTTCATCACAGAGAGGATTCAGATCAAACATCCTGAGCTCTATATGCCCGGCGCCGTCTTCCCTCAGCTTTTCTACGGAATATGCGCTGTTCGGCTTGAGCCTGACAGGATAATACAGCTCAGATGATGCCATCAGATCGCCATTCTTCACGTATTGCTCGATACTGTCTGTATATGCATCCAGACTTGAATAATCAAATACAGGATCAAAGAAGTTCCAGTATCCCCTTTCACTGCAGCGGAGCGAGGATCTGCGTGTATTTACCGTTTCATCAAAGTCCCCTCCCATGAACGATCCGTCGATCACAGGACTCGCTGCTGTAAGCAGCACAAGAAGCCAGCCACAGTATGACATCTTCTCTGTCAGGCTGATATAAAAGCTGTCCTTGTATCCTCTAAATGCTTTGTCGTCACTTATATCTATCCCCCTGAGCTCCGCTTCATGTCTCAGCATTTCTTCATCAAGCGAATAGTTGACGTGTATCCCGGAGAACGTCATTTTATATCTTCCGTAAACACATGATAGATGTTTGCGGTATTCTGTCTTCCAGGCATCTTCTCCTTCAAATTCAGCTATAGGAATATCATCCTCACCTTTTATATACGGCGGATTGGAGAACGGCCACAGATACTCACGTTCAGGAAGTCCGGACAATACATTTACCAGATCCTTTTCGTGCCTTACGAGCGCTTCCACTGCTTCCTCAGCAGATGGATATGGATCCGTATTGATCTCCATCTGTCCTTCGCTGAAGTCTCTTACGATATGTTCGTCATCTGTGACCGGATTCGGAGTATGTGAAAGAAAGCCGTCGGACATGACCCTGAGATTCTCTTTCTCAAGTCCGAAAGCACCTTTCAGCAGATTATTCCTTATATATTCATCCTGGACATGCAGCATGATACACCTCTGCCTGTTCTCACAAATTGAACAGTTTACTTCAAAGTCATTCTACAACTAATGCATACAACTCACAAGATAAAACCGCACAGGGTCTTATATATCCCTGTGCGGTTCTTTTCTATATATTGATTATTTTACTTTATTTTATAGTCTTTACGTCCGAGTTCCTCACCAAGCAGCCCGTTTTTAGCTATCAAAGTAACTGGTGTTGTTTCATCTGTAAGTTTATATGCCATTGCACATTCCAGCGTTCCACCCGGCTTAATTTCCTTCAAGTAGTTCTTTGTAAGAGAATCATCAGGGGCTAATGCTACTTCAAGAGTATTCTCATAATCATCTGAATTATCCTGTATACATTCAACAGCCCATTCCCAGGATGTGGCCATCTGTATGTTCTCATCACTATCATTCGTGACCTCATACCAAAACGCTATGACCGGCTCTTTTTCGACCCATATCGATGAATATGGGTTCTTACCCGGTTGAATCACTTCATACTTCTTTATTTTGATAGTTCTGTCACTCGTTTTGATAACATTATCTTTGAAATAATATCCTGATTCAGCAGATTCATCTTGCTTATTCGCTTCAGTCTCGTCAGCTACTGAAAAACTGTATCTTAAAGAGTCATTTATACTCTGCATTCTTTCTCTACTTGATCCGTCATCTGTCACAACAAATATACTATAGAGGTTATGATCACTGTCATTGAAAGCCATGATTTCAACATCATTAGTCCCCAGATCTCCATCATATTTGCAGCTTGTCTCATAAGCATAAAGGTCTTCATCTATTGCAACTTTTTCCATGCCAGACCCATTATAGAATGTATCTCCGTCAATCAGTTCTTTTTCATAACTTGATACATTCTCACTGTTGGAAAAATCAGCATCTACATCATACATAAATTGAAGCATTACCATCTTATGCACATAACCCTCTTCATCTGACACTTTATAAGTAGCCTGGTCATCAGTAGAATTTTCATCATATATATATTCTTCCGGCAAGCTGAGTTGTATATCATGGAATATGATTTCATGCTCCTCTACAGTAGTTTCATCGGGCTTTTTAGATCCTCCGCAAGATACCATCAAGTCGAATACCAGAAGAACCATTAGCAGCAAGATTATCAATCTTTTCATATTATTTTCCCCTCACTTTCCTCCTATGATTATCGGACAATAGTATTCTATATTCACATGGACTGATTTTGTTGTGCTGCCAGCACAATTTCTATCTAAACCTAAACTGCTAAAGGTTCCAGGTCGTGGTCGCTCAGATCCATATTCACTTTAAAGACGTCTGTCACTTTATTATTAAGTGCAGCCGCTATTCTTACATCACGCTCGCTTCTGTAATACAATCTGGCAAGTCCTGCAGAATCAAGCGCCGCCTGAGTTTCTTCAAAAGTCATCCCACTACCTATACAAAGTGCTATTATTTTATCTCGTCCCGGTTTTTTCCTGGCGCCACTCATAATGTTGTATCCGTAATTTGCGTTGATCCCTGATGCACGCATAACATCTGCTACTTTAAGGTTATGTTGTGTTATTGCATCATTCAGCACTTCATGAAACTCTTTTTCTACTCTGCTGCAGTAATGACTGATATAATCGTCGATCTGTTCTGAGCTCTTGAGTCCAGACATGATTTTCTCGAATCTGTTCAATTCTTCTATATCCATCTGCATCCTCCGTTTACACAGAAAATGGTATCGCAAGCAAAGAGTTTTTTGTTATGCTGATAGCACAAAAAAACTGCCTCACGGCAGTTGAAACAATATATCATATATTTCATTGTTATAACAGGTGTATATTATAACGGTCAAGCTCAAGATTTATATCTACTACTTTTTTCAGCCCCTTGTTTATACATACAACTATGCGTACATCACGTTCATCTTTAGGATTAAGCGGATTATGCCCTGCAAGTCTTAGTGCCCGGTCTGTCTCTTTGAATTTCATTCCTGCTGCTATGCAAAGTGCAAAAACATGATCACAGTTGGTAGGATTATTTCTGCCATCTATAATTTGGTACGCATATCCTCCAAATCCAGCATTATCAACTATATCAGCAACAATCAGCCGGTGTTCTCCAATATAATTATTATAGTAACCCGAAAAAGTAAGTCCTTGTTCTTCTTTATGAAACGCTATAAAATCATCTGCTTCTTTATCATTATTTATCTCTCTCAATGTTTCCTCTAGACGACTTGTAGTTTCTTCATTATTTTCCATACCACGCCTCATTCTCAACCCCACTGTCACTATTCTGGTTTCTATGATATTATACTATATGAGAAAGGACAGGTCTATGACATCGGAAGATGAATACAGACTTTCATTTTATCAGGAATGCGGAATCCTGAATGAAAGGCACAATATAATTCTTGTACGACACGCTGAGACTGGAAGCATATATGTCAGAAAAGAGATGTATGATTATGATCTCTCCGTTTTTAATGTACTAAAAAAACACCACTTCAAAGGTATTCCGGAGATCAAAGAATGCATAGAAGACACAGACAGTCATAAACTGATCGTTATCGAAGAATTCATAAACGGTAAAACACTGAGAAATACACTTGATAAAGAAGGGAAAATATGTGAAGACCGGGTAATAAATATACTAATATCAATATGCGACATACTTGAGCCTCTTCATAAGTGCAGTCCCTCTATAGTACATAGAGATATAAAGCCAGAAAATATTCTATTGACTGATGCTTCAGAGTTGTTCATAGTTGATTTCAACGCATCAAAATCAGTTAAAGAAGGACAGCCTCGCGATACTGAACTGATTGGGACAAGAAAATATGCAGCACCTGAGCAGTATGGATATTCTCAGTCAGACCCAAGAACCGATATATATGCTATTGGCAAGGTTGGATTGGAAATGCTGACAGGAGATACTATAAGACCAACCGGAAAGATCACTGATCCACTGATGAAAATACTATGTAGATGTACAAGCATGGATCCAGCTGACAGATTTAACTCAATTTTTGAATTGCGCAGCGCCCTGCTTTCGGTAAACAAATTCAATCCTTTAGGAAAATTTTCAAGATTTGCTCTTCCAGGATTCAGAACTAATATACTCTGGCGTAAGTTAATTGCAGCTTTGTTTTATATAGCACTATTTGTGCTGATGTTGTCACAAGATTTTTCAGACTATTCTATTAAAGTACGGATACTCGCATATATCTGTATCATTATTATGCTTACATGTCTAATACTATTCTACGGCAACTACATGGACGTACACCGATACATGCCTCTTATGAAATCAAAGAAAATACCTGTCAGAATAGTCGGATATATTGCATATACATATCTGATTCTTGGTGCTATCCGCATATTTTTTAATGCGCTTGGACTGCCGGCAGATATCTGAATATCAAATGCAATTCTGATTACAAAAAAGCTCCCGCGGATCAATTCCGCAGGAGCTTTTACAGTTAGTACTATTTCAAATGATCATATTCATAATGAAATGCCGCTACTGTTCTATCACTGCCACGAGCTGTCCGGCCTTGACCTGCTGTCCTTCTTTAACGCAGATCTCCTTGATCTGTCCTTCAGCTGTAGCTATGATATTTGTCTGCATCTTCATAGCTTCGATAACTGCGATCGGCTCACCTTCATTGATGTGGTCGCCTTCTCCCACGAGCACCTTTACGATGTTTCCAGGGATATTGGCTCCTACTTCGTTAGGATCATCCTCGTTCGCGATTCTTGCAGACTCGGCCTTGACATTTGCGTTACGTACGTTGACATCCTTGACCTTGATGACTCTTCTGTTTCCGTTCACTTCGAAATCAAGCTCTCTCATACCTTCGTCGTCAGGCGAATGCATATAGTTCAGCTTGATGACCATTTCCTTGCCTTCTTCAAGTTTGACTTCGCATGTCTCGCCTACTTCAAGTCCATGGAAGAAGATGTCTGAACCCATGTGACGGAAGTCTCCGTCCTTCTTGATGCTCTTCAGATAGTCTTCGTATACCTGTGGATACATTGCATAGCTGATGCATTCCTGAGGCGTACCTTCAAGATCGAAGTACTTCTGGAGTCCTGTCTTGATCTTATCAAAGTCCTCATCCTCGAGCAGCTCACCAGGTCTGCAGGTGATCGGCTTCTTATCTTTCAGAACGAGCTTCTGAAGATCCTTCGGGAATCCTCCTACAGGCTGTCCCATCATTCCCTCGAAGAATGATACGATTGAGTCAGGGAAGTCCATTCCTTTGCCCTTCTCCATGATGTTCTCAGGAGTAAGGTCATTCTGTACCATGAAGATAGCCATGTCTCCGACTGCCTTGGATGAAGGAGTTACCTTTACGATATCTCCAAGCATCTGGTTGACCTGCTTGTACATATCCTTTACTTCACCGATCCTGTGGCCAAGGCCGAAGCTGTCGACCTGAGCCTGAAGGTTCGAATACTGTCCGCCAGGGATCTCATATTTGTAGATCTCAGCAGAAGCTGTCTTCATATCAGACTCGAAGTTCTTATATACAGGTCTTACGTCACGCCAGTATTCAGATATAGGCTGGATGCCGTCCGGATCGATGCCTGTGTCACGGTCACTGTTCTGTAGCGCTGCTACAACAGAGTTCAATGCAGGCTGTGAAGTCAGTCCTGACATACTGTTGAATGCCGCGTCTACGATGTCCACGCCTGCGGAAGCAGCCATCAGTATCGTAGCTACTCCGTTTCCGGAAGTATCGTGAGTATGCAGATGGATAGGAATATCGATGTTATCTTTCAACTCTGAAATGAGTACCTTTGCAGCCATAGGCTTCAGCAGTCCTGACATGTCTTTAATGCCGAGGATATGTGTTCCCTGAGCCTGCAGCTCTTTAGCCATATTGACGTAGTAGTCAAGTGTGTACTTGGTCCTTGTCTTATCCAGAATATCGCCCGTGTAGCACATGCATGCCTCAGCGATCTTGTTCTGGTTGAGTGTCTCATCAAGAGCTACTTCCATGCCGTGGATCCAGTTCAGTGAATCGAAGATACGGAATACATCGATACCGCTTTCTGCCGCCACCTTTACGAACTCTCTGATGACATTGTCAGGATAGTTCTTATATCCTACTGCATTGGCACCTCTGATAAGCATCTGGAACAGAACGTTCGGGATCTTCTTTCTCAGAGTCTCCAGTCTCTCCCACGGAGATTCTTTCAGGAATCTATAAGCTGTATCAAATGTTGCTCCGCCCCACATTTCAAGTGAGAAGAAATCTTTGCCGTATTTCGCTACCGCAGGAGCGATCTTCTCCATATCGATAGTTCTCATACGTGTAGCCATTAGCGACTGCTGGGCGTCTCTCATCGTGGTATCTGTGATGAGGAGCTTCTGCTGCTCCTTAGCCCATTTTGCTACGGCTTCAGGCCCCTCTTCATCAAGGAGCTGTTTGGTGCCTCTGAGCTGGTCTATCTCCTCCTGAGGGATCCTCGGGAATACAGGTACGTTGAAGTGAGGTTTCTTGCCCTGAGTCTCATTTACTACGATATTTCCGATGTAGCTCAGAACTTTCTGCTCCTTATCTTCAACTCTGTTGATGTCTACGAGCTGCGGGTTGGCCGCTATGAATCCTGTGTCGCACTCGCCGGCGATGAATGTCGGATGGTTGAGTACGTTCAGCAGGAACGGGATATTTGTCTTGACTCCATGTATCTTTGTCTCACGAAGAGCTCTGATAGCCTTTCTTCTGGTCTCATCAAAAGTCCTTGCGTAAGCTGTTATCTTTACGAGCAGGCTGTCATAGAACGGCTGGATATTAGCTCCTGTATAACCGTTTCCGCCGTCAAGTCTGATACCGAATCCGGAACCGTTGCTGTACTGGTCGATGACACCAGTGTCAGGCATGAATCCGTTAGCCGGGTCTTCTGTAGTTACACGGCACTGGATAGCATAGCCTCTCTGTGTGATATCGTCCTGGCCTTTGATGCCGATCTCGTCTGAATCAAGAGAATAACCCTGTGCTATCTTGATCTGAGCCTGCACGATATCGATACCTGTAACGAGCTCTGAAACTGTATGCTCTACCTGGATACGAGGGTTCATCTCGATGAAGTAGTGGTCTCCGTTCTTGTCGAGCAGGAATTCTACTGTACCGGCGCTTCTGTAGCTTACTGCTCCGGCGATCTTCAAAGCGTCAGCGCAGATGCTCTCTCTCTGCTCATCTGTCAGGCACAGTGCCGGTGTGAATTCGATGACCTTCTGGTGTCTTCTCTGGATGGAGCAGTCACGCTCGAACAGATGTACCAGATTGCCGTGTTTATCACCAAGTACCTGGACCTCTATGTGCTTAGGATCCTCAAGATATTTCTCAATGAAGATCTTGTCGCTTCCGAACGCCTTGAGCGATTCACTTCTGGCGTTCCTGTATTCATTTACTATGTCGGCTTCATCACGGACGACTCTCATTCCACGTCCGCCGCCGCCTTCCGCTGCTTTCAGCATTACAGGGTATCCTGCAGCCTTCGCAAACTCTATTGCCTCTTCTTCAGATTCGATCGCGGCATCTTTGCCTGGTACCGTAGGAACGCCTACTGAATTGGCGACAAGCTTGGACTGGATCTTATCTCCCAGACTGTTCATCATCTTCGCTGTAGGTCCGATGAATTCGATGCCTTCATCCTCGCATGCCTGTGCGAATACAGGGTTCTCTGCAAGGAATCCGTATCCAGGATGGATAGCGTCGACGCCCTTGGCCTTGGCCAGCTTGATGATCTCAGAAATACTGAGATAAGCGTCTACAGGGGCTTTGCCTTTACCGATCTGATACGCCTCGTCGGCCATTGTCCTGAAGAGCGCATTCTTATCCTCCTCAGAATAAATGGCTACTGTCCTGATCCCGAGCTCGCTGCAAGCTCTGAAAACTCTGATCGCGATCTCTCCACGGTTGGCGACCAGGACTCTCTTGAACTTCTTGATCTTTTTCATTTTTTAGCTCCAATTCTCTAAACAACAAATGATACAAGCAGTAACCTATTTATTTTCATCCTCGCCTTCAATGATGACATTTACGTGCGGGAATGGAATCTTTATTCCGTTGGCGTCGAACACGCTCTTGACAGTCTCGCCAAGATAGTATTTCGCCTTGAACCTGTTCTCTGTACGAGTCCAAACATACATATCCCAGACTATAGAGCTTTCCTCGTATGAAGAAACTCCTATGACAGGCTTTGGACTGCTGAGAAGATACTCTCCGTCTTCAACTATATTATTGAGCAATTCCTTGACTTTTGCAAGGTCAGAATCGTAGCTGACACTGAATTTACAGTCCACTCTGACGAGGTCGTTTCTGGTCTTGTTGATGATTATGGAATTGACCAGCAAGCTGTTCGGGATCTTGATCATCTGGTTGCTGAAAGTATGCAGCCTGGTGTCCATAAGATCGATATAATCCACGATGCCGGAGACGTCTTCGACCTGTATCTCGTCACCTTTAACAAATGGCTTCTGCACCAGTATTATGATGCCGCCGGCTACATTGCTCAGGCTGTCTTTCATCGCCAGGGCAAGCGCTCCGCCTATCGACGCGAGCACAGCCACGAACGGCGTTGTATTCACTCCTGCCGTCGAAAAAAGTGTCAGACCGAGGAGGATCCACAGAATGATCCTGACCGTCCTCATGATCACCATATAAGATGATTCGTCAAACGCCGACTTTTCAAGCATCCTCCTTACTGCTCTCATCACTATCCTGATGACTATATATCCTACCAGCAGGACGAACAGCAGCCTGAACAGCTCGATCGGCAGTGTTGTCGAATCACTCAACATCTTGAAATATTTTTCCATCTCATTACCCCGCGGATATTACCTGTCCGCTCTTCTTCTTTCTATTTCACGCAGAAGCTTCTTTCTGAGTCTGATATCGTCAGGCGTAACTTCCACGAGCTCGTCGTCAGCTATGAATTCCAGCGCTTCTTCCAGTGTGAAATGTCTGGCCGGCGAAAGAATGATCGCGTCATCTGACCCCGCGGCACGCATGTTGCTCACTTTCTTGGCCTTGCAGGGGTTGACTTCCATATCGTCTGATCTCATGTTCATTCCGACGATCATGCCTTCATATACCCTGGTCCCCGGCTCCACGAACATCTGGACTCTTTCACCTATGTTGAACAAAGCATAAGGCGTGCATTCGCCCTCTTCTATTGCGATCGCCACTCCGTTCGTTCTGTCAGGAATGAATCCTTTATGTTCCTCAAA
>CAYMBU010000017.1:18183-18601 GCA_964388765.1 uncultured Eubacterium sp. | reverse complement strand
GTGAGCTTCTGAATATGTCTATAGATGACGGTGATGTCAGAGCTTTCTATGACAAATACAGAGATGTGCTGGCCGATGAGCTGGATAACGTCGCAGACGAGCTGGATAAAGCAGACTCTGATGAAAGCATCAAAGAGCTCGCGCTGAGCCTGGCGGTAAGAAGTTATGCTGACAAACTGCTCTGCAGAGAGCTTCTTATGATATTGAATGTTTAATTAAGGAGGCATTTGAAAATGTCAGTGATAGACCTGCGTCTCACAGAAGAGACTATTGCGGTTATTGAAGAGATCGGCGGGCATATGCCGGGAGGGTTTTTCATCTATAAAGATGATGAGGAGAATACTCTTTTATACGCCAATAAAGTGGTATGGAATCTGCTGGGATGTGAGACTCTGGATGAATTCAAAGACTTTACCGG
>CAYMBU010000017.1:0-18173 GCA_964388765.1 uncultured Eubacterium sp. | reverse complement strand
GAAGAGACAGAAGGCAGGATGGATCACTCCGTATACCGTATACGCCGTAAAGACGGAGAAGAAAGGTGGGTGGATGATTACGGACACTATGTCAGTACAGTACAGTACGGCGGTACTTATACTGTCTTTATCACTGACATTACGAAAGAACGCAAAAAGCGTGAAGAAGATACAGCTGTAAGAGACGCGGTCATTTCGACGCTGACGAATTCATACAATACAGTATGGCTGATAAACGACGTGGTGACGGAAAGCTGCTCACTGTATCACACTGATATGGATAGATCACATGAAGAGGCTATCAGAAACGCGCTGAGCCATGCGAAATATACCGATACCAAGACGCAGTATGTAAACACCATGGTCGCGCCTGAGGACCGTGAACGCATGCAGGAACAGATAGGTCTGCCATACATACTGGAGCAGTTTGAGAGCAGAGACCAGTTCTCTGTTAACTTCATAAGAGCGCTGGAGTCAGGGCCAAAACACTATCGTATAGATTTCGACAAGGTGAACATGCCCGGAGGCAGGACCGGCGTCATGATGGGATTCAAGGATGTCGATGATGAAGTCCGCCAGGGGAGGGCTATACGTGAGGCTCTGGAAGAAGCAAAAAGAGTCGAGGAAGAAAACAGGCGGCTGGAGGAAGAAGTTGAATCAGCTGCAAAGCTGGCTGATCTGATGGGGTCGGTCACGTCGCTGCTTTCCAATATGCCGGTGATGAGCTTCTCCAAGGATATAGAAACACGTAAATATACAGCATGCAACCAGGCTTTCGCGGAGTATGCGGGGAAAGAAAAGCCTGAAGACGTGATAGGACTGACAGACCACGATATATTTGATAAAGATACAGCGGACCATTTCGTGGAAGATGACACCAAAGCGATCGAGATGGACGACGCGTATATCTTCTTTGAGGATGTGCCTGACGCGACCGGTAAAGCAGTAAGGGATCTGCAGACAACGAAGTGTAAATTCGTTGATTCGAACGGAAGGACCTGCCTTATCGGAATGTGCGTCGACGTCACCAAGATGACTCAGGTAAAGACAGCGGAAGCAGAAGCCCGTGCCAAGCAGCAGGAGCTTGAGGAGAAGCTGGCTCTTCAGGAACAGCTTCTCAGGCAGAAAGAAAAGCAGAAAGAACTCAATAATATGATAACTGCGATGGCATCCGACTATCGGAGTGTATACCACGTTGATCTGGACTCTGACGATACGATATGCTACCGCGCTGACCCGGACGATCCGGATGATGTGAAGGAAGGGCAGCATTTCCCTTATTATGCGACATTTACGAAATATTGCGAGGACTATGTAGACAAGGAATATAAAGAAGGGTTCATGAACTTCATAGAGCCTGATAACGTCAGAAAAGTCCTGGCTGATGAATCCATAATGGTATACAGATATCTCGCGCACCGTAACGGGAATGATTACTATGAGATGCTTCGTATGGCGGGAGTGCGTCATCCGGGACAGAGAGACGACAATACTGTGCATGCAGTTGGAGTAGGATTCACTGTCATCGATGAAGAGATGCGTGAATCCATGGCGAAGAATCACGCCCTGGCTGAAGCGCTGACAGCCGCGGAAGAGGCTAATAAAGCCAAAACGTCATTCCTGTCCAACATGAGTCATGAGATCAGGACCCCGATGAACGCGATCATAGGACTTACCAGCATCGCACTTGCGGATGACAGGCTGAATGATGTGACAAGAGAGTACATGGGGAAGATAGATACCTCCGCGCACCATCTTCTGGGGATCATAAACGATATACTGGATATGTCGAGGATAGAGTCGGGCAGAATGATGATAAAGAGCGAGGAGTTCTCATTCGCCAAGACGCTGGAGCAGGTGAATACAATAATCGGAGGACAGTGCAGAGACAAGGGACTTACCTATGACTGTAAGACTCAGAGCAAGATCGACGAATACTATATCGGCGACGATATGAAGCTGAGACAGGTGCTGATCAATATACTGGGGAATGCGGTGAAATTCACGCCGGAAGGAGGCAAAGTGACGCTTACCGTTGAAGAGACGGCAAGGTTCAATGATAAAGCGACTTTGAAATTCACGATGTCTGACACCGGTATCGGAATGAGTGAAGAGTATCTTCCGAAGCTGTTTGAACCGTTCACACAGGAAAGTTCCGGAGCGACTAACAAGTATGGAAGCACAGGACTCGGGATGCCTATAACAAAAAGCATAGTCGAGCTTATGAATGGCAATATCGAAGTGGAAAGCAAGAAGGGTGAAGGTACCACTTTCACGGTGATCGTCACACTCGGCTGTTCAGAAATGCAGATGACCTCTTCTGAGGACGGAATGCCTGAGCTCCATGAGATGTGTGTACTCGTTATCGACGATGACGAGATAGCCTGTGAACATGCGCGTGTGGTGCTCGGACAGGTAGGAATATCGTGTTAAGCCTCGCTGTCAGGTGCTGAAGGAATTGAGAAGGTCAGAGTTCGTCATGCAAGGCGTGAGCAGTATAACCTCATACTCGTCGACTGGAAGATGCCTGACATGGACGGCCTGGAGACTACTAAGAGGATAAGAGCTGAAGTCGGAGATGAGATGCCGATCATAATCCTGACGTCATACAGCTGGGAAGACATAGCAGATGAAGCAAGAGCTGCAGGAGTCGATACGTTCGTCGCGAAACCGCTGTTCGCGGGCAACGTGATGGATGAGTTCAAGGCGGCGTTCAAGAAAAAGAACAGGAAGCTTGCTGGTGAAACTGCTGATCTGAAAGGGCGCCGTATCCTTCTGGCGGAAGATATGGAAGTGAACGCGGAGATCATGATGATGATACTTTCCATGAGAGAGATCGAGGCCGACCTTGCGGAGAACGGAAAGATCGCAGTCGAGATGTTTGAGAGTCATGAAGAAGGGTACTATGATGCTGTACTGATGGATATGAGGATGCCGGTCATGGACGGCCTTGAAGCTTCAAAGAAGATACGTGGGCTTGACAGAGACGACGCGAAGAATATTCCGATCGTGGCACTTACAGCCAATGCATTCGATGACGATGTCCAGAGGAGCATGCAGGCAGGATTGAACGCGCATTTAAGCAAGCCGGTCGAACCTGAAACGCTGTTCAGAACGCTGGAAAGCCTTATCCGGTGACGCATTGTCAACAGGATGCGGGTGACGGAGTTCATCAGAGCATTGACAGATTTGATACAATAGATATGTTATGATATGAACGATAATATGATATATATTCACATGAAAGGGGAGCAGAAATGGCAAAAGTAGATATTTTCTCGGGGTTCCTCGGAGCCGGAAAAACAACACTTATCAAGAAGCTCATCGCTGAGGCTTACGGTGATGAGCAGATCGTGCTGATCGAGAATGAGTTCGGTGAGATCGGAGTGGACAGCGGATTCCTGAGAGAAACAGGCGTACAGATAAATGAAATGAGCGCGGGGTGCATATGCTGCACACTTGTCGGGGACTTCGGCAAGGCGCTCAACGAAGTAGTAGAGAAGTTTGATCCGGACAGGATCTTGATAGAGCCGTCCGGAGTAGGGAAACTGAGCGACGTTATCATAGCAGTCCAGGATCTCAATAACGACAATATACAGCTCAACGGTTTCACGACAGTAGTCGACGCCAAGAAAGTCAAGATGTATCTGAAGAACTTCGGCGAGTTCTACAAGAATCAGGTGGAGAACGCAAGCTCGATAATACTCAGTCATACTGCAGGTATGTCAGATGAGAAGATAGAGGAAGTAGTGAAGATGATGCGCGAGATGAACAAGACCGCGTCGATCGTAACTACTGATTGGGATCAGATCTCAGGAGCTAAGATACTTGAGACGATGGAGAAAGAAAAGACTTTGTCTGCAGAGCTTGATAAGCTCCGTGAGGAAGCATATGCTGAGCAGGCAGAGCACGAGGCTGAGCATCATCACCATCACCACCATGATGACGACGATGATGAGGACGAGCATGAGCATCACTGCCACTGCCATCACCACCACGACGATGATGACGACGATGATCATGATCACGATGAGCACGAACATCACTGCCATCATCATCACCATCATCATGCTGATGAGGTATTCGATCAGTTCGGAGTCGAAACAGCGAAGCGCTATACCAGGGACGAGATGCAGTCGATACTCGAGAAGCTTGAAGATGAAGAGGCATGCGGAATGGTACTCCGTTCCAAGGGCATCGTAGAAGGCGAGAACGGCGAGTGGATCCACTTCGACTATGTTCCGGGAGAGCCTGAAGTCAGGGCAGGAACGGCAGAAGCCACAGGAATGATCTGCGTAATAGGCACAGGACTTAAGCAGGACTACATTAAAGGCCTGTTTGGGATCGAGTAGGAGCAAAGCATGAAGAGAGAGTTACCGGTATACCTGTTCACGGGATTCCTGGGATCAGGCAAGACTACATTCATACAGGACACGCTTGAGTCAGAGGACTTTCTTACAGAGGAAAGGACTCTGTTCCTGCTGTGCGAGGAAGGCGAGATCGAATATGAGCCTTCAAAATTCTACGACACAGACATCCACTTCGAGACGATAGAGAATGAGTCGGACATCACGCCAGATTACCTGGACAGGCTTGCGGAGAAGAATGACGCTGAAGCTGTGATCGTAGAGTACAACGGCATGTGGATGCTGGATACATTCTACGGGAACCTTCCGGAGAACTGGTACGTGAACCAGGAGATGACATTCATAGAATCGCCTGTGTTCATGTCGTACAACCAGAATATGCGCCAGCTGGTCTTTGATAAGCTGAAGAGCGCAGAGCTCGTAGTGTTCAACAGATTTGACCACGCGTGGGACAAGCTTGAGTATCATAAGATAGTAAGAGTCGCAAACAGGAAGTCGCAGATAGTATATGAGTTCGGACCGGACGACGTGGAGCCGGATATATTCCAGGATCCTCTGCCATACGACATGGATGCGCCGATAGTCGTTATCAAGGACGATGATTATGCGGAATTCTACCGTGATCTGAACGAGAACATGAAGAACTACGGCGGAAAGACGATGAAGATAAAAGGACGCGCCGTGACAGGGCAGGATATCCCTGACGGGAAATTCGTATTCGGACGTCACGTCATGACCTGCTGCGTGGAGGACATCCAGTTCGCGGGCATGGTCTGCAAGTATCCTTCGACTGTGAAGCGCCCTGAGAATGGACAGTGGGTCAAGATCACAGGAAAAGTCAAGATCGAGACAGACCCGATCTACGGCGACGGGCTTCCGGGGCCGGTGGTATACTGCACCAAGGTGACCGCCGTCAATCCGGCAGACCCTGAAGTAGCCCAGTTCTGATTGCGAACCTGGGGACGTTTCTCTGGTTCGCAATTTTGCGAAGCCGGGGACAGATATCTGCTATGAATTACACGTATATATTGAAATGTGCGGACGGCACACTGTACACAGGATGGACTAATGACATCGAGAAGCGTCTTGCCGCTCATAACAGCGGCAGGGGCGCTAAATATACGAAGTCACGTCTTCCTGTGTCTTTGTTTTATCTGGAGGAACACAGCGACAGAAAGACGGCGATGCGTCGTGAGGTACAGATTAAGAAGATGACAAGGAGCGAGAAAATGACATTAGCTGAGACAAAGAAAAGGATATTGCTCGTAAATGCATGCGTAAGGCCTGAATCCAGGACGATGGAGCTTGCGCGCGAAGTGCTGAAGCATCTGGACGGTTCGGTGGAGGAAGTGAATATTGAGAAGGAGAAGATCCTGCCGCTTACGAACGCGCAGATGGAAAAGCGTCAGGCTGCATGCGACGCCGGGATCACAGATCTCCCGATGATGAAGTATGCGTGGCAGTTCGCTGAAGCTGACGAGATCGTCGTCGCTGCTCCTTACTGGGATCTTAGTTTCCCCGCGATACTGAAGGCGTACTTCGAACAGATCACCGTATCCGGGGTAACGTTCAAGAACATGGGCGACGGATCATATAAGAAACTCTGCAAGGCAAAGAAACTGTACTATGTAATGACGGCAGGCGGCCCGATCTACGAGCCGAACATGGGATATGAGTATGTGAAGACACTGGTTTCCGAATTCTACGGCATCAAAGACACTACTCTGTTCACTGCTGAGATGCTGGACGTTGACGGCATGGACATAGCCGGCATCATGGAGGAAGCAAAAGCAAAGATAAACAGCTTTTTCGAATAAGCAAAGCAGGATGATAAGGTAAGCCCCTGCGGTCAGCGGGGGCTTTTCTGTATTTACATATCGTACATAATATGATATATTTAACGTACGAAATAATTCTATAAATCATACGATAAACTGATGCCGGATGCATCAGGGAGGATGAAATGTCGATAACTGCAACAGAATTCAAGGAAAATCTGGGTAAATATCTGGACCTGGCCGGTAAAGAGGATATATATATCAGCAAAAACGGCAAGATCATCGCCAGACTTACTGAGCCGTTCTCTTCAAGAGTAGACGACATCAGATCACTATTCGGCATATTACCTGACGACATGACTGCAGAAGAAGCAAGAGATGAAAGGCTGAGCAGGATATGAAAGCACTGATCGATACCTGCATAATTATCGACGCGCTGCAGGCAAGAGAGCCTTTTTTTGATGACGCTCAGAATCTTCTGATAGCTGAAGCAAACGGGGAATACGATGGAGTAATTACAGCAAAAGCGATACTGGATATCTACTATATCATCCATCACTATATCGGAAACGACCGGGCGACAAGAGACCACGTCGCGAAGATACTGAGACTCTTTGAGATAAGCGATACGACAGCCGATGATATCAGGAATGCCGTTCTGTCGGATATCAGCGATTACGAGGATGCTGTTATGGCAGAGACCGCAGCCAGGACAGGCGCGGATTACATAGTGACACGCAACATAAAGGATTATTCGCATTCGAAAGTAAAGGCCGTCAGCCCGGCGGACTTTCTTTTGATGCTTGACAGAAGATAAGGAGAAACAAAATTGAAACTGCTGCATATCTCAGACCTGCACATAGGCAAAAGGCTGTACGGATACGATCTGGAAGATGACCAGAGATTCGTGCTGAAAGAAGTGGCCGGGATCATAGAAGCCGAAAAGCCGGACGCCGTTCTTATCGCGGGCGACATATATGACCGTGCGGATCCTTCTGCGGCGGCGGTCAGAATATTCGATGACTTCCTGAGCATGCTCGCGGAAATGCACACTGAGGTTTTCATCATCTACGGCAATCACGATTCCGGAAGCAGGATCGCTTACGGACACGATGTGTTCAGCGCGGCAGGGATACATGTATCGCCTGTATATGACGGAAATATCGAGCCGGTCAGACTTGAAGATGAATACGGCCCAGTAGACATCTATATGCTCCCGTATCTCAGATCAGCTGACGCCGCAGAAGCTCTGGAGAAGATAAGTCCCGACAGCTCGGTTAGGAACGTGATAGTCTCGCATCAGTTCGTGACGTCGGCCATACTCGGCGACTCAGAGGAGATGAACGTAGGCGCGCTGGACAATATAGACGGCTCACTTTACGGCGTGTTCGATTACGCGGCACTCGGCCATATACACATGCCGCAGACGATAAAGACAGATAAGGGGATCGTCCGCTATTCCGGCAGCCTGCTGGCGTACTCTTTCTCCGAGTCCGACCGTATCCACAAGTCGGCGACGATGATCGAGCTCGGCGGGAAGGGCAGCGTCGACGTAAGCACCATCGATCTTCCGCCTCTCCACAGGATGCGCACGATCAAAGGTCTTTTCGGCGACATTATCAAAGACAGGGGCCTGGCAGAGGAATATAAAAATGATTACCTCAGGGTCATACTCACAGATACGAGTGGAGTAATGGAGGCCATGTCAAGGCTGCAGGCGGTCTTTGATAATGTGATGACTCTGGAATATGAATATATGAGGCAGCAGTCAGATGACACAGAGATAGAGGAGACTCATGCGGAAGGATCGCCGGACGAGCTTTTCGACGCGCTTTATGAGCAGCAGCACGATGGCACGGAAATGAACGACTACCAGAAAGAGGTTACAGCCGATGTGATCCGCGAGATATGGGAGGATGGAAATGAGACCGATTAAGCTTACAGTATCTGCATTCGGCCCATATGCCGGAAAAGAAGTACTGGATATGGATCAGCTCGGGGAGAGGGGTCTGTATCTGATCACAGGAGACACAGGCGCCGGAAAATCTACGCTGTTCGACGCGATAATGTTCGCTTTATACGGCGTGACGAGCGCGAGAAAGCGCACGGCGGGGGAGATGCGGTCTACATATGCGGAGCCCGGGACGGAGACATACGTCGAGCTTGTATTTGAGTACGGCGGAAAGAGATATACGGTCAGAAGAAGTCCGGAATATATGCGCGAGAAGCTCCGCGGCGAGGGATTCGTCAAAAATGCTCCGGAAGCTGACCTCACCGACAGTAACGGTATGCATCTGACAAAGCTGACAGAAGTGAACGGCAGGCTGAACGATATAATAGGGCTCACGGCCGAGCAGTTCTCCGGCATCGCAATGATCGCGCAGGGAGAATTCCAGAAGGTACTGCAGGCCGACACAAAGGAGAGACAGGCAATATTCAGAAAGCTGTTCAATACTGAGAATTATGAGACATTCTCATTCAGGCTGAAGAAAGCGGCGGCTGACATGAAGCGTGACTGCGACAGCATCAGAACGGAGATGGATACCTATCTTAAGTCATGTGAAACAGATGAAGACAGCAGTCTGTATGAGAGGCTGGAATCGGCAAAGAGCAGAGAACTGTCAGAAGCACTCATTCCGGAGCTGTTCGGCGATCTGAAAGCACATGACTCGGAGATGGCTGTTAAAGCAGGAAAGGACGCAGCTTCCGCAAAGGAAAGGTATGACAGACTCAATAAAGCCTGGGGAGAGGCAGACAGCCTGAATAAAGCGGCAGAAAAGCTGAAGGTGTACAGAGCTGATCTGAAGGGCCTTGAAGCAGATAAAGAGGAGGCGGACAAGGCGCTGGCAGAGGAACGGTCACGTGATGAAGAAAGGAAAGAACTTCAGAAAAAAGTGACTCTTCTTTCAGACGACCTTGATCTGTATGACGATCTGGATAAAAAGCGGAAAGCGCTTGACGACCTTTCGGATGCTTTTGGGACTGCGCAGAAAAAGCTGAAGGATGCAGAAGAAAAGCTGCAGAATACCAGGGCTGAATACGAGAGCGTCAATAAGAAGCTGGAAGAACTTAAGGATATAGGGGACAGAGTCATCAGCCTTACAGAAGCAAGAACGAAGGCTAAAGAGAAGTATGAGACTGCCCGCGGATATTTTGATGCTCTCAAAGAAGAGAAGGATCTGAAAGACAAGGCAGACGATGCGGCTGGGGCATATGCCGAAGCCAGAGATTCAGAGAAGAAAGCCGGCGACAGATATACACGCATGAACAGAGAGATGCTGGACGACAGGGCAGGGTATCTTGCTGAAGAGGTCCTGAAAGAAGGAGAGAAATGTCCGGTATGCGGATCGACAGTGCATCCCGAGATAGCGAAGAGAAAAGAAAATGCGCCGGCTGAAGAGGAAGTAGAAGCAGCCAAGGCAGAATGGGAAGATCTGCAGAAGCAGCTTGAAGAAAAAAGCGGAGCGTCCAAGGAAGCCGCGGCACTTTTCTGTTCTGCAAAGAATAAGACAGAAGAATTCGTCAGAAAGATGCCTGAGCTGGCAGATGCTTCTGCCGGCGATGAGGCAGTATATAAAGAACAGTATGACAGGGCTGAAGCCGATCTTGCCGAGGCGGAATCAGACAGAAAGGCAAGAGACAGGCTGAAGGAAGAAGCAGAAAAGCTGGCGCCCGAAAAGGATAATACTGAGAAGAAATATAACAAGGCAAGAGAAGAAGTCAAGGTGATGGAGGCAGAGCTTAGATCAGCAGAAGCTGCTTTTGATGATGAGAGAAAAAAACTCGACTTTGACAGCAGATCCGGGGCGGAGGCCGAGATAGCATCGCTAAATGAAAAGCTGGAACAGTCTGAAAAAGCGCTTGAAGATGCGGTAAAAAGATCAGAAGAAATAAAGGCGGCAGTGAGCGAGCTTTCCGGTAAGATACGTGAAAACGAAGAGCAGACAAAGGACTTTGACAGCGAGAAATACGCCGGCCTCGAGGCAGAACTTGCAGAAGCCGCAAAGGCTATGGAAGATGCGCAGGACGCAAAGGCAGGTATCGAGGCGCGCATGAAGTCAAACAGCCGTGAAATAGAGGCATACAGGGAGTGCGAAGAGAGATGGAATGATAAAGCAGGGAGATATGAACAGATAAAGGACCTTGCGGATACTGCGTCAGGAGAGCTCTCCGGAAAGTCCAAGCTGATGCTGGAGACTTTCGTCCAGACAACATACCTTGACAGGATATTAAGGCATGCGAACAGAAGGCTACGCAGGATGTCGGAGATGAGATACGAGCTCATCAGAAAGAAAAGCGGCTTCGGAAGGGCGAAACAGAGCGGACTGGACCTGAATGTAATAGACCATCATAACGGGACAGAGAGAAGTGTGAATACTCTGTCCGGAGGAGAGTCGTTCATTGCAAGCCTTTCACTTGCGCTCGGTCTTTCGGAGGAGATAAGAGAAGCATCCGGCGGTATAAGGCTCGATACCATGTTTGTCGATGAAGGATTCGGAACGCTTTCAGAGGATGCTCTTTCGGCTGCGGTAAAGGCGCTGATGGAACTGTCTGAAGAGGACCGTCTGGTCGGGATAATTTCACACGTCGACGAGCTTAAGCAGAGGATCGATAAGAAGATAGTTATAACGCAGAATAAAAAAGGCGGCAGCCATGCAAAAGTGATGCCTTAGCTGCCGTCATATCAGCTGTTCTGTGGATCAGGAGTCTATCTGGAATACTCTCTTTCGCCGATCACTGAGCCGTCGCCGTTCTTGTATATGATATGTATGGTCACACCGTCGATGCCATAGGCGGCCTCAACGATTCGTATACGTCTTTTCATATCTTTTTTCATGCCGTCGAACGTTGCGGGCATTTTACTTTTCATCGTCTCAACGTCACTGGCGGAGTATGTGTCTTTGAACTGGTATTCATAGTAGAGAGTGTTGTCTTTGGCATATACGTCGAAATCGAGGATCTTAAGGGTATTTTGCATACTCTCATCTTCGGATACGCCTTCCCTGATGTCATCCAGCTCTTCAGGATGTGCTGTGAAATAGCCTTCCAGTGTTACGTCCGCGTCTCTGGCATCAGTTTCTGCTTCGGTTTCAGTATTTGCTCCGGCCTTTTCTGCACCGCCGCTGTTTTTCTTTCCGCCGCATGAACACATGGAAAACACAAGCGCTGTTACAAGACAGATAGTGATCAAAGCCCTGAGCCGGTTATTCTTACCCATGATATGACCTCCCGGGATCATTACGAGATTTATCCTGTCTATAGTATATGTTTAGAATGACAGTATTTCAATGAAATCTTTTACTATGTGGTGGTTATAAAAATTACTTATAAATACATATAAAATAATTGTCATACCGAAGAACCGTAAAGCGTGCATTACAATTTTGAATAATGCGTGTTTTATGTTACAATACTATTGTTTATTCGTAGATTCTATATAGAAGGGAACTTATCATATGCCGATCAAAGTACCAAATAATCTTCCTGCAGTGGAGACCCTGACAAGAGAAAATGTATTCGTAATGACAGATACCAGGGCCATGACGCAGGATATCAGGCCGCTTCAGATACTTATCCTGAATCTGATGCCTACCAAAATAGACACGGAGACTCAGCTCACGAGGCTTCTGGGCAACACGCCGCTCCAGGTGGAGCTTGACCTGCTGCAGACCAGCACGCATAAATCACACGTGACAGCTGAAGAGCACATGCTTGCGTTCTATAAGACTTTTGACGAGGTCAAGGGCAATTACTATGACGGCATGATCATAACGGGAGCTCCGATAGAGCATCTCGAGTTCGAGGAAGTGGAGTACTGGGACGAGCTCTGTGAGATCATGGAGTGGACCAAGACTCACGTACACTCAACGTTCCACATCTGCTGGGGAGCGCAGGCCGGCCTGTACTATCATTACGGCATCAAAAAGCATCCGCTTCCTGAGAAGCTGTCAGGAGTATTCTTACATCATCTCGATTACAACAGAGGGATGCTGTTCAGAGGCTTTGATGATGAGTTCTATGTACCGCATTCCAGAAATACCACGGTCATGAGAGAAGACATCGAGGCCGTGCCGGAACTAAAGAAAATCGCGAGCTCCGATAAAGCAGGAGTATTCGCTGTAAAGTCCGAGAAGTACCGTCAGATAGTCATCACGGGTCACTCAGAGTACGATGCCGATACGCTGCTTAAAGAGTATGAGCGTGATAAGAAGGCAGGGATAAATCCTCATGTTCCGGACAACTATTTCCCGAATGATGATGATACGAAACCGCCTGTCGTAAGATGGCGTTCCTGCGCGAACCTGCTGTATTCCAACTGGCTGAACTATTTCGTATATCAGTCCACGCCGTACGATATCAGAAGGATAAGCGAGGAAGACCTGGAGCCGGCAGAGGAGATCAACGCAAAGTTCAAAGTCGCCAAGTTCGGCGGCACATCGCTTGCAGACGCAGAATGCGTCAGGCAGGCGGCTCAGATAATCCGTGGAGACGAGGCACTGAATTATGTCGTCGTGTCCGCGCCGGGCAAGCTGAATACACGCGAAAAGAAGATCACCGACGTACTGGTAGACGCTCACGAAAGATATGAAGTCAGCAAAGACGCAAGGGCGCTTGAGAGGGCGTTAAAGAAAGTAAAAGACAGATTCGCCGCTATCGCGGAAGGCCTGGGCGTAGATATAGACCTTGACGCTGAATTCAAAGCGATAAAGGGGAAATACATAGGGACCCGAAACAGGGATTACCTGATCTCGCGGGGAGAATATCTGAATGCGAAGATACTTGCCGACTACCTTGGATATGATTTCATAGACGCAGCCGGTGTTATCTGTTTTGATGAGGAAGCAGAGTTCGATAAAGCAGCAACGAACGAGAAACTTCGCGCTGAGCTCAAGAAACACGACCATGCGGTCATCCCGGGATTCTACGGAATGAATCCGTACGGGATGGAAGTCACGTTCCCGCGCGGCGGGTCGGATATAAGCGGTGCCGTAGTTGCGGCGGCGTGCGGAGCCGACGTGTATGAAAACTGGACAGACGTGCCGGGATTCATGATGGCAGATCCGAAAGTCGTGAAGGATCCGCTTGTAGTACCGGTTATCTCATATGAAGAGATCAGAGAACTTTCGCTCATGGGCGCAGAGGTCGTGCATGAAGACGCGATAACTCCTGTACGTGAAGTAGGAGTGCCTGTCAACATCCGTTCTACCGCGGCTCCGAATGAGAAGGGCACTATGATCGTTAAGAACGCCGATTATTACAGCGGCATTCTTGACATAAGCGGTATGGCAGGAAAGACCGGATATGCAAGTATCATCATTGAGAAGCCGAGGCTGAACGAAAACATCGATCTCAGGGCTGCCGTGATGAATGTGCTTGCCGATAACGGAGTGAATGCTGTCCATACTCTTGCCGGGATCGACTCCATGAACATATTCGTGCGTCAAGATGAGCTTGAAGGACACGCACGCGCGATCACAGACGAGATCAAAAAGGAGACCGGCGCTACGTCGGTCAAGATCGAGAAAGGGCTGGCTCTGATCGCTGTCATCGGGCGCAAGATGAAGAGCACGCCGGGTATCGGCGTCAGAGTTCTGGAGGCGCTTGCCAACGCCGGCATCAACGTTAAGATGATCGACCAGGGCGCAGAAAGGATCAGCATGCTGATAGGTATCGATGAGAACGGTTATGTAGCAGCTATCCGCGCGATCTACTCAGCGTTCACAACAAAATAGAAAAACAGATGATGACATAAAAAAGCCAGGGCCGGATGTGCCGGTCCTGGCTTTATGGTGCCTTTGTGTTCTATTTGATCTCGTTTCCAGGGAACTGTGGAACTGTGGCAAGTCCCTTTGCGATATCCTCGTCTGTAGGGATCTCATCTGTCATTGTTCCGTCGTTGTACTTCTGATACGCACTCATGTCGAAGTATCCTGTACCGGTGAGGCCGAAAACGATGTTCTTGGCCTCACCTGTCTCTCTGCACTTCAGAGCTTCGTCGATGGCAGCCCTGATGGCGTGGCTCGATTCAGGTGCAGGGAGAATTCCTTCGCATCTTGCGAATTCTTCAGCAGCCTCGAATACTTCGTTCTGCTCTGCTGTTCTTACTCTGATGTAGCCCTCATCGTAGAGCTCTGACAGGATGCTGCTCATGCCGTGATATCTGAGACCGCCTGCATGGTTAGGAGACGGGATGAATCCGTTTCCGAGTGTGTACATCTTTGCGAGCGGTGTGACTTCACCTGTATCACAGAAGTCGTATACGTATTTACCTCTTGTGAAGCTCGGGCATGATGCCGGCTCAACGCCGAGGAAGTCGTAATCAGCTTCGCCGCGGAGTTTCTCGCCCATGAACGGTGCGATGAGTCCGCCGAAGTTAGATCCGCCGCCGCAGCATCCGATGATCAGGTCAGGCTTTACGCCGTATTTATCAAGCGCTGTCTTTACTTCCTGACCGATGATACTCTGATGAAGCAGTACCTGATTGAGTACGCTTCCGAGAACGTATCTGTAGCCGTCTGTATGTGTAGCGACTTCAACCGCTTCTGAGATAGCGCATCCGAGACTTCCGTTTGTTCCAGGGAACTCCTCCAGGATCTTTTTCCCGATCTCTGTAGTGTCTGATGGAGATGGCGTTACTGAGGCGCCGTATGTTCTCATGACTTCACGTCTGTATATCTTCTGCTCATATGATACCTTTACCATGAATACCTTCAGATCGAGTCCGAAGTAAGCGCATGCCATGGAAAGGGCAGTACCCCACTGGCCGGCTCCGGTCTCAGTAGTAACTCCTTTGAGACCCTGCTGCTTGGCATAGTATGCCTGAGCGATGGCGGAGTTCAGCTTGTGGCTTCCGCTTGTATTGTTTCCTTCGAATTTGTAGTAGATGTGCGCCGGCGTTCCGAGCTTGTCTTCCAGGCAGTAAGCTCTTACGAGAGGCGACGGTCTGTACATCTTGTAGAAGTCTCTGATGGCTTTCGGAATGTGGATCAGTCTGTCTGTGTTGTTCAGCTCCTGCTGTATGAGCTCTTTACAGAATACAGGCTCGAGTTCCTCCGGCTTGAGAGGCTCCAGTGTTCCCGGGTTCAGGAGCGGTGCCGGCTTGATCGGCATGTCGGCTCTGACATTGTAATAGTTTTCCGGGATCTCTTCCTCGCTGAGGTAGATCTTGTAAGGGATTGTGTTTGACATTGTTTTTTTCTCCTTTCGGTTCCATCATCGGGAGCAACAAAAAAGCTCCCGTCCATTGATGCTGGGACAGGAGCATAAATAGCTCTTGCGGTGCCACCCGGCTTGACATCATAAAGATGCCCGCTTACGCGTATACCACTGAATACGCAAGGAGTGCCTCAGAAGGCCAATTCAGTCTTATTCTTCCATGCTGCGATTTCACCGCCCGCAGCTCTCTGTAATGTAGTTTAAAAGACCTACTTCCACTTCGTCACTGGCTTTGTGGTTAGTTTGATGTTATCACGCATTACGTATGCGTGTCAAGAGCATAGTTATAAATTTTTTTAATAAGTTATACATTGCTCTTTTCAAAAGCGGCGTATGCTATCTTATCTGTCCGTCCCCTGTAAGCATGAATTTATACGTCACCAGCTGGTCGACGCCCATTGGCCCTCTGGCATGGAGCTTCTGTGTTGAGATACCGATCTCGGCTCCGAGCCCCATCTCTCCGCCGTCTGTGAATCTTGTGGAAGCATTCCAGTAGACCGCTGAAGAGTCGACTTCAGCCATGAATTTCTGTGCTGTGTCTTCGTTTTCTGTTATTATCGCCTCGCTGTGATGAGTTGACCATCTGTCGATGTGATCTATGGCCTCATCAACTGAGGACACAACTTTGACAGCCATGATAAGGTCGTCGTATTCAGTTCCCCAGTCTGCTTCAGCAGCCTCTTTGATCATGTCGGGGTCTGCGGCTTTCTCTGCGAGAATATTACGAGCATGCTCGTCGCATCGTAGCTCAACACCCTTTGATGTGAGAGCATCGGCTATGGCAGGCAGCATCTCCGCGGCGTCCTTATGGATCAGAAGGGTCTCTGCGGCGTTACATACAGACGGGCGGGATGTCTTGGCGTTGACAGTGATATCAAGAGCCATATCCGGATCAGCGTCCTTATCGATGTAGACGTGGCAGTTCCCGGCACCTGTCTGTATGACAGGAACTTTTGATTCGTCGAGTACGCGGTTGATGAGCCTTGAGCTTCCCCTCGGGATCAGTACATCTATGTAGTCGGAAAGGCACATCAGCTCATGTGCTGATTCATGTGACAGATCCTGGACCAGCTGGACACAGTCCTCAGGAAGGCCAGCCTCTGAAAGAGCGGCCCGCATCACTTCTGTAACAGCATTATTGGACCTGAACGCCTCGTGGCCTCCGCGGAGGATGACGCAGTTGCCCGCACGGATGCAGAGCCCTGCGCAGTCACTCGTGACGTTCGGCCTTGACTCGAATATTATTCCGATGACGCCAAGGGGAATGCTGACTTTTCTGATCCTGAGGCCGTTAGGCCTTGTGTAGTCTTCTGTGACTTTACCGACAGGGTCCGGCCACGCGGCCACGTCTTTCAGCGCGTCGGACATTCCTTTTATCCTGTCGGGAGTCAGAAGAAGCCTGTCCATCATGGCTTTTGCCATTCCGTTTTTCTCGGCTTCTGTGAGATCTTCACTGTTTGCCGCGATTATCTCATCTTGATGTGCAAGGATCGCGTCGGCCATCATTTCTAGCGCTTTTGTCTTGGTTTCCGGATCTGATGTCCGGAGGATCTTCGCAGCGTTCTTCGCGCGGAGTCCCATCTCTTCAATAGGAGTCATAATCAAAACCCTTTCATTTTATCATCTGTCCCCGGCCTCGCAAAAATGCGAAGGGGAGAAACGTCCCCACCTTAGCATCTGAAGAATGTGCCGATCTCGTCTCCGTCGAAGAGACGGTACAGGTTGTTGGGGTCGTGTCCTGATACGATGGCGCACGGGATCCCGGCTGCGCCTGCGATCTTGGCGGCGGCGATCTTGGTCACCATGCCGCCGGTACCGAACTGGCTGTTCGGCTGTCCTGCCATTTTCTCGATCTCAGGAGTTATCTGTTTTACTTCATGAACGAGTATCGCGCCTTCGGCTCCCGGCACTTTATCATATAGTCCGTCCGTATCGGTGATAAGTATCAGGATATCCGCTCCGGTGAGCTTGGCAACGTATGCTGAAAGTGTGTCGTTATCGCCTATATTGGCTCCTTCCAGTTCATCGGTGGC
Organism: uncultured Eubacterium sp.; assembly: GCA_964388765.1. GTDB lineage: Bacteria > Bacillota > Clostridia > Peptostreptococcales > Anaerovoracaceae > Aminicella. Next base: position 779 of record CAYMBU010000017.1, on the reverse strand, counting down.
GACAGTGTCGTTCTCATTTACTATAGGAATGATGCCGAGCGAAAGCAGCTGGGAAAATGTGTTCATCGCATTGGTGCGTCTCAGTTCGTCGTCAAATACGTCTGATGTAAGAAGCACCTGGGAAACTATGTGATTGTATTCTCCAAACAGCTTGTCATATATGAACATCAGCTCGCACTGGCCTATTGAGGCGAGCGCCTGTCTTTTGCTGATCTCATCAGGACGTGCGTCGCCGAGGCCAAGCTTGCCAAGGCCGACTCCGATCGCGCCTGAAGTTACCAGCACGATCTCTTTTCCGGAGTTCTCGAGGTCGCAGATAACGCGCGACAGTCCTGAAAGGCGCCTTAAGTCGAGCCTTCCGTTTTCATGCGTTATGGTAGAAGTGCCGACTTTGATAACTATGCGGCCGGCATTTTTGATTTCGTTTCTTGTATTGATCAATTGTCTTACCTGCTTAATAAAACAGACGGCCTGAGCACAGTGATCATCGTGCCCGGCCGTCTGGAAAATCTACTGTTTTATCCGATTAATTGGATCCGGCCGGAACGATCACTGACTGCAGCTGGTTGATAGGCAGTGTCTGAAGAATGATCTTGCCGGGGCCTTTTACTACTGTGTTGAAGAGGCCTTCTCCGCCGAGCAGCATGTTCTTCACGCCTGGTACGGTCTGGATATCGATGGAGCAGGTAGCGTCCATTGCAGCAAGGTAACCTGTGTCAACGATCATCTGCTGTCCTGCTTCCAGATCATATTCAACGGCGTTTCCGTCGAGCTCGATA
>CAYMBU010000016.1:0-19475 GCA_964388765.1 uncultured Eubacterium sp. | reverse complement strand
TCCTCCACCGGGTAGTGATTCCAGTGCAGCCCTGTCCTGCGTCACTTCACCGCCGAAATCCTCTGAGATACGCTTTGACAGTCCCACTATGTTCTTCGCTTTCTGATGATACATCCCTATCCGCTTTATGTAAGTCTCGACTTCAGCCGGGTCAGCATTTCCCAGGGCTTCCGGATCAGGATACTCTGCAAACAGGCCTGGTGTCACCTGGTTCACGCTTGCGTCTGTTGTCTGCGCTGATAGAACCGTCGCGACGAGAAGCTGGAACACATTCACATGGTCCAACGCGCACTTTGCCTGTGGATATTCCTTTTTCAGCTCATCAAGCACCCTGACAGCCTGATCTTTCGTAAGTGTCCTTTTACCAGCCATTATTTTGTCCCTGTCACCATTATGTTCTCACCTTCGCCGCGCTTTGCCTCACATGACGCAAATCCTGCATTCTTCATCATGTCCAGCAGTTCATCCTCTGAATATATACGCATCGGCGTGTCAAACCCTGTCTCTTCTATCGCAGGCTCGCAGGCTTCCAGAAGCACTACGAACTTTCCGCCCGGACGGATCACCCTTCTGATCTCCCTGAACGCCGCGGCAGGGTCTTTCCAGAAATAGACTGTTTCTATCGCAGTGACCAGATCAAAAGCCTTATCTACATACGGCAGCTTCGCCGCGTCTGCCTTTTCGATCAGACAGCGTTCGTATTCTATCTCTTCGGCGTTGACCTTTCTGGATAATTCGATGCTTGTATCTGAATAGTCGACTCCTTTAACTATGCTTCCTTCAGACAGCTTCAGCATATCTTTAACAGCAGCGCCGCCTCCGCATCCCACGTCAAGTATTTCCATCCCCGGGCGCCAGCTTATGTTGCTGAAGCCCCAGGATCTCAGTTCTCCATGGTGCTCGTTCATACGCTCAAGCATCTTCTCGCCTGCTTCACCTTCCGGAAAGCCCGGATCATCTTCTGTTTTTCTGACCGGAGAACCGCTGCTTACGTTCTCCTGCCCGGCTTTCAATTCTGACATGACTTCCACCTCGCCCATATCAAAAAACAAAACGGTCAGAGAGCAGCCGCTTATGAGCAGCCGCTTTCTGACCTCATTGTACATCATTTGAATAGAATTGGTATAGCTTTATTTGACTTCGAATGTCAGACCGTTCTCATCGGCGCCGATCTTTATAGTACATCCGTCAGTAACATCGCCTTTGATGATAAGTCCCGCTATCTCCGTTTCAATGTGGCTCTGGATGAATCTCTTTACCGGTCTTGCTCCGTATGCCGGATCATAAGCCTCTTCAGCGATGTAATTATCCGCTTCCGGAGTCATCTTAAGTGTAATGTCTCTTGCAGCGAGCCTCTTCATCAGATCCTTCATGGAGAGCTCGATGATGCCGATTATCTGATCCTTAGTCAGCGGGCTGAACACGATGATGTCGTCGATACGGTTAAGGAACTCAGGTCTGAAGTATTGTTTCAGCTGACCTTCCACGTTCTCCTTGACTTCCGGATCGATCGTACCGTCTTCTCTTATATTCTCAATAAGCTCTGCGCTTCCGATATTGGAAGTCATGATGACTATCGTGTTCTTGAAATCCACAGTCCTTCCCTGATTGTCTGTTAGCCTTCCGTCGTCAAGAAGCTGCAGTAGTATGTTGAAAACATCAGGATGAGCCTTCTCTATCTCGTCGAACAGTATCACGCTGTACGGATGCCGCCTTACTGCCTCTGTAAGCTGTCCGCCTTCATCATATCCTACATATCCCGGAGGAGCTCCGACAAGTCTTGAGACTGAGTGCTTCTCCATGTATTCTGACATGTCGATCCTTATCATGTTCTTCTCTGTATCGAACAAAGCTTCCGAAAGTGCCTTGGCAAGCTCTGTCTTTCCTACTCCGGTAGGTCCGAGGAATATGAATGATCCTATCGGTCTCTTTTCATCCTTGAGCCCTGCCCTTGCTCTTATGATAGCTTCAGCCACAGCCTGGACGCCCTCGTCCTGTCCGATCACTCTCTTATGGAGTATCTCAGGGAATCTCAGGAGTTTCTCACGTTCTGTTTCTACAAGCTTGGATACAGGTATCCCTGTCCAGCCTGAAACGACTTCCGCGATCTCTTCTTCACCGACCTCTTCAGAGAGAAGTCTCTCACTTCTGTCATCCTGGGCTTTCTGCTTGGCTTCTTCCAGTTTCTTCTCAAGCTCAGGAAGGGTTCCGTACTGCAGCTTTGCCACTGTCTCAAGGTCGTATGCCTTTTCTGCCACTTCTATCTGGTGACGGACATCCTCGATCTCTTTCTTTATATCCTTGCTTGCGGCGATATCCTTTTTCTCACTCTCCCACTGGGCGCGCATCCTGGCGTCCTCGGCCTTGAGTTCTGAAAGCTCTTTCTCAAGTGTCTCAAGCCTGGACTTTGATCCCTTGTCTGTCTCCTTTGAAAGTGCCTGCTTCTCTATCTCCAGCTGCATGATCTTTCTTGAGATCTCATCCAGCTCAGCCGGCATACTGTCGATCTCTGTTCTTATTCTTGCAGCCGCTTCATCCATCAGGTCGATCGCCTTGTCAGGAAGGAACCTGTCGCTGATATACCGATCTGAAAGAGTAGCACATGCTATCAGTGCGCTGTCTGTGATCCTTACTCCGTGGTGTATCTCAAACTTCTCCTTCAGCCCTCTCAGGATAGAAATGGTGTCTTCCACTGACGGCTGGTCGACCAGGACTTTCTGGAAACGTCTTTCGAGTGCGGCGTCTTTCTCCATGTACTTCCTGTACTCATCCAGAGTAGTCGCGCCTATGCAGTGGAGCTCTCCTCTCGCAAGCTTAGGCTTCAGCAGGTTGCCGGCGTCCATTGATCCTTCTGTTTTGCCCGCTCCGACGATATTGTGTATCTCGTCTATGAACAGAATGATCCTGCCGTTCGATTTTTCGATCTCGTTCAGCACCGCCTTAAGACGCTCTTCGAACTCGCCTCTGTATTTTGCTCCGGCAATGAGCGCACCCATATCGAGAGCAAAGATAGTCTTGTCCTTAAGTCCTTCAGGAACATCTCCGTTGTAGATCCTCTGTGCAAGACCTTCTACCACAGCGGTCTTTCCTACGCCAGGCTCTCCGATCAGCACCGGATTGTTCTTGGTGCGTCTGGAAAGGATCTGTATCGTATGTCTTATCTCAGAGTCTCTTCCGATCACAGGGTCAAGCTTGCCTTCCTTCGCCATGTCAACAAGGTCGCGTCCGTATTTCGCAAGTGCGTCGTAGCTGTCTTCAGGGTTGTCGCTGGTGATCCTCTGGTTGCCTCTTACTTTGGTCAAAGCCTCAAGGAACCCGTCCTTTGTGATCCCGTACCGCCTGAACAGTTTTGATGAGACCGGCGGATCGATGTTGAGAAGAGCAATGTAGAGATGTTCCACACTTATATACTCATCCTTCATCCTCTCCGCAATGTTTCCTGCCTCAGTGATCACCTGAGAAAGCTGCCTCGACGCATATACCTGTGAAGCGTTTCCTGAAACTTTAGGCAGCTTGTTCAGCTCGTCGTTAAGGTCTGCCACGAGAAGGTCAGGCTTGGCGTCCATGTATTTCAGAAGCTTCGGTATCAGCCCTTCATCCTGCTTGAGAAGAGCATAATGAAGGTGCTCCGGAGTCACCTCGCTGTTCCCCAGTGATACTGCCAGATCCTGAGCCTCGATCAAAGCGCTCTGCGCGTTATTTGTATAATTATCTGCCATATTTATCACATCCTTCCGGAATATTACTTTCTCATTCCATATTGATTTTATACCTCAGTGAAACAAAAGTAAACAAAAAATTAGCACTCTTATGGCTAGAGTGCTAATTTTTTTCATTTATTTTTTTCGCGTTGCCCTACATGCCCATCAGAGGCGCAAGCAGAGTCATGATCCAGTTTGTCACCGGCCCGAGTACAGCGCTGACCCAGCCGATAAGGACCATAAATATCAGAATAAAGTATCCATATTGATATACCTGTCCGTACCAGCTGTATTTCTTGAGGTTGAATATGTTGTCCACGATCCCGAAACCATCAAGAGGCGGTACAGGAAGCAGATTGAACACCATAAGGACTACGTTTATCGCTACGACATTGATCAGCACCTGATACAGTACAGATGCCATCTCCGTCCCGAACACACCTGATGTCATTACTACCACACGCACAAGCAGGCTGAATACTATCGCAAGGATCAGATTCATCGCAACTCCTGCAAATCCTACCATGATCTCACCCGCTCTGCGGTTTTTATAGTAAGACGGGTTGATCTGCACAGGTATTCCCCAGCCGAAGCCGCAGAATATCAGGCAGAGCATGCCTACCGGATCTATATGTGCCAGAGGGTTGATCGTCACCCTGCCCTGATCTTCAGGCGTGGGATCTCCAAGCTTCGTAGATACTATAGCATGGCCGAACTCGTGGAAAGACAGACCTATTATTATCCCCGGCAGGATCATCAGCTTTGACATGAGCCAGTCTCCCGGGTTTGAAAATCCGCCTCTCATCAGGCTGTTTACAGCCATCAGTATGAAGATCATGATGATCGGCAGCATTGGATTTCTTCGCATTGTATTCATTGTTTTTCTCTTATCCCTTCTAAAACTCTATTCCGCGTCTCGCGTTTATACCCTTGTCATACGGATGCTTCACCTTATGCATCTCTGTCACATAATCAGCTATCGCCATCAGAGTATCATCAGGATGCCTTCCTGTCATTACGACTTCCAGATGGTCCGGCTTGTTCCTGAGAAAGTCGAGCAGCAAGCCTTCATCCAGAAAGCCCTTATGACATGATCCAAGGCTCTCATCCATTACCAGAAGATCATAGTCTCCTTCAGAGACCTTCTCCCTGACCTGGCTGAGCACAGCATTATCGGCGTCGAGCATCTCCTGTTTTTCCTCGTCGTTCATCCTGAACGAGAACTTCTTCATCCTGGGAGCTTCCATTACTTCGATTCCCGGGAGCTGCTCTATCATCTTTATCTCGCTGCTTTTCCCCGTCTTCATGAACTGTATGAACAGTACTTTCTTTCCGCAGCCGGCGGCTCTTACGGCAAGTCCTACTGAACATGTGGTCTTGCCTTTGCCGTTCCCGTAATATATGTGTATACATCCAAGATCATTTACTGCCATATCATTCCTCCGTAAGCTCTCCCTCAAGGCTGAATGTCCTGCCTTTCGTTATCCTCACTTTCACGAACTTACCTGTTATATCCTCGTCCGCGGTGAAATTAACAAGCTTGAAGCCATCTGTCCTACCCGCGTATGTCTTCTGGTTGCGTTTGCTCGGACCCTCAACAAGCACTTCCTCCACACGACCTTCATATGCCTTGTTTTTCTCCGCGCTGATCGTATCGATAGCGTCTACGAGTCTGTCAAAGCGGTCATGCATGATTTCGTCAGGGATCTGGTCCTCATATTTCTCTGCAGGCGTCCCATGGCGCTTCGAATAAAGAAAAGTGAACGCCGAATCATATCTGACCTCGTTTACGAGGTCAAGCGTCTGCTGAAACTCCTCTTCTGTCTCGCCCGGGAAACCCACGATGATATCGGTCGATATAGTTATATCAGGTGCCGCCTCTCTGAGTTTTCTGATCTCTTCAAGATACATCTCCCTGGTATAATGCCTGTTCATCCGCTTAAGGACAGCGTTGCTTCCTGCCTGGACAGGAAGATGAATGTTTTTGCAAAGCTTAGGACATGTCCTGAACAGACTGATGAGATCGTCTGAGATATCTTTCGGATGCGACGTCATGAACCGTATACGTTCTATACCGTCTATCTTTGCGATCTCCCTTATGAGCTCTGCAAAATCACACTTTTCACCACACGGCCATAAGCCGCTGTAAGAGTTGACGTTCTGTCCCAGGAGCATGACTTCTCTTACGCCGTCCTGAGCCAGAGCACATACTTCTTTCAATATTTCTTCCGGCATTCTGCTTCTCTCGCGCCCTCTGGTGTACGGGACTATGAAGTATGTTCAGAAAGTGTTGCAGCCTTACATTATATTCACATGAGCCTTGCATCTGAAAAGTCTCTCTGCAGGAAGCCCTTCAACTATTTCTTCAGCCTGATCCCATATCTCGCGTTCAGGCTTTTCCTCGCCGTTCTGCCTTGACTGAAGAAGATCATTCAGAAGATGCGGCAGCCTGTGCATGTTGTTCGTCCCGAACACTATGTCTACCCACGGGTATTTCTGATTGATCGTATCTACAACATGCTTCTGCTGCATCATGCATCCGCATACGCATACAACAAGGTCCGGATCATCTTCGTGACGATGCTTCAGCTGTCCGAGCGTGCCAAAAAAACGCTTGTCCGCGTTTTCCCTGACACTGCATGTGTTTATTATCAGTACTTCCGCGTCCTGGCGTCTTTCTTTTCTCTCATAGCCGATCTCTTCAAGCATGCCCGCCATAATCTCGGAATCATGCTCGTTCATCTGGCATCCGAATGTTGTGATATGAAATGTCTTATTCATCTTTTTTATGTATCAGCTTTGACAGATCCAGCTTGTTTTCCTCATGATTCATGAGCCGCACTATATTGCCTCTATGGTTGTATATCATTATCAGCGCCATGATAAGGCCGATCCAGAAGAACTCCCTGTACATGAACCAGCAGCAGACAGGGAAAGCTATGCCTACCGCAAGTGAACCGACTGATACCATGCGCGTGATAAGCACCACTGCCACGAGGAGCAGGGCCATCATCAGCGCAATCTGCCAGTTGAGACGGAGCACCGCGCCGAACGCGACCGCGACTCCCTTGCCGCCTTTGAATCCGAAATACAGCGGCCATACATGTCCGCAGAATGCGGCAAGCGCGCTTACCATTGCAGCTTCAGGCGTTGAGATCAGATAAGCCAGCGATACAGCAAGTATGCCTTTGCCGATGTCCACGATCAGCGTTATCACCGCTGCCTTTTTACCGAGCACGCGCAGAGTGTTGGTCGTACCCGCGTTGCCGCTCCCCTCTTTCTTGATGTCCTTTCCTTGCGCCTTCGCAAGTATGGTAGACGGGGAGATGCTTCCCAGGAGATATGCTATTACTACAGCAAGTACAAAATACAGATCCACATTCTCAAACATATCTATTGGTCCTTCTCTCTCTTCTCCCTGAAGACGAACTTCACTGGAGTTCCTTCAAAATCAAACGACTCCCTGAGTCTGTTCTCCAGATATCTGGCATATGAGAAATGCATCAGCTCCCTTTTGTTCACCTGGAATGAGAACAGAGGAGGCTGCACGCCTATCTGTGACACATAATAGATCTTCAGCCTCTTGCCCTTGTCAGAAGGCGGCTGCTTCATCATTACAGCGTCTGCCACAAGACTGTTCAGCGGTCCTGTAGGCACTCTTCTCCTGCAGTTCTCTGCTACCCGCCTTGCTTCGGACATTACCTGCTCGATCCTTATGTTTTCGGTTACTGAAGTGAATATTACAGGCGCGTAAGTCATGAAAACGAGCTCGTCCATGACTTTTTTCCTGAACTGTTTCATGGTGTTGGTCTCTTTTTCTATCAGATCCCACTTATTCACGGCTATTACTACGCCTTTCCCGGCTTCATGAGCAAGTCCGGCTATTTTCTTGTCCTGTTCAGTAACTCCGTCAGCCGCATCGATCATGAGGACGGACACATCGCTTCTCTCTATCGCTGCGATCGCCCTGACGACACTGAACTTCTCTATATCCTCACTTACTTTGCTCTTCCTTCTGATACCGGCAGTATCAATGAGATTGTATTCTTCCCCGTTCCAGGTGAACGGCGTATCAATGGAATCTCTGGTCGTTCCTGCTATCGGCGATACGATGACACGGTTCTCCTTTATCAAAGCATTTACAAGCGATGATTTACCTGCGTTAGGCTTTCCGATTATCGCGATATTGATCTTATCGTCTTCTTCCGCTTCATCAGTCTTCGGAAGCTCCGCCACTATCTCGTCGAGTACATCTCCGAAGTTCAGCTTATTGGCTGCCGATACCGGGATAGGTACTCCGATGCCAAGTTCATAGAAATCATAGAACGAATCAGGCAGGTTTACAGGATTGTCTATCTTGTTAACAAGAAGGATGACTTTCTTTCCTGTTCTCCTGAGCATGTCTGCGACCTCTGAGTCAGCAGTTGTAACGCCTTCACGTCCGTCCACCATGAATATGATGACATCAGCCATATCTATGGCTATCTGTGCCTGTTCACGCATCTTGGACAGGATGATGTCACTTGAAGAAGGCTCTATGCCGCCTGTATCGATGATAGCGAACTCTGTGCCGCTCCATTCCGTTTCAGCATAGATCCTGTCGCGTGTAACACCAGGCGTATCCTCAACGATCGCAAGACGCTTACCGATCATTTTGTTGAAAAAAGTCGATTTGCCCACATTCGGTCTGCCTACGACTGCTACTATGGGTTTACTCATCTGTTCCCCTCCAAAAGCCTTTCCTATTCGTCTACGATCTCTGAAGCGAACGCTGCCGGATCAAACTTCTGTATATCATCTATTCCCTCACCGACTCCGATATACTTTATAGGCATATCGAACTGGTCTGTGACCGTAACAGCTATACCGCCTTTAGCGGTGCCGTCCAGCTTGGTGATTATCACTCCGGAAAGCTCTGCTGCTTCATTGAACTGCTCAGCCTGTGAGATAGCATTCTTTCCGTTTGTAGCGTCAAGCACGAGTATAGTCTCCTTCGAAGCCTCCGGATACTCTCTCTGGATGACTTTGTTCATCTTCTCGAGCTCGGCCATGAGGTTTCTCTTGGTCTGGAGACGTCCCGCTGTATCAACGATAAGGACATCTATATGCTTGGCTCTTGCCGACTGTATAGCATCGTATATTACTGCCGACGGATCAGCGCCTTCCTGGTGCATGACCGTATTTATCCCGATCCTGTCACCCCAGATCGTGAGCTGTTCTCCTGCCGCCGCTCTGAAAGTATCCGCGGCGCAGAACATTACGCTCTTGCCCTGCTCTCTGTACATATGGCCCATCTTGGCGATCGTAGTCGTCTTTCCGCCGCCGTTGATACCGATCATGAGGATAACCAGCGGATAGTCCTGCGACATCTCCATACGTTCTCCCTTATCGATCAGCTCGCTGACTATCCTCTTCAGCTCTCTCTTGACATATGATGGTTCTGTTATCTCTTTCTTATCCACGATATCACGGAGCTCATCCATGATCTTTACAGTCGTGTCCATTCCTATATCCGATGTGATCAGCACCTCTTCAAGGTCGTCGATCATATCATCATCTATCTTGGTCCTCGCAAGTATCACGTCGGATATCTTCTGTGACAGTCTTCCGAAGAACCCCATCTTTTTCTCTGTTATTGACATATGGTATTCCTCTTGTAAGTAAGTTTTTCACATACGCGTCATATCGCTCCCGCGAACGATTCCGCAGGAATGTAAGTCCGAGGACCAGTGAGCGGGAATGTATATGACGCATTTACCGTGAAAGCAATGTTATTCCGTGTAATCATCCGGATCATAATCTCCGAGTCTCAGACTGAGAAGCCTTGATACTCCATGCTCCGGCATCGTGATGCCGTAAAGTACGTCAGCGTGCTCCATAGTGGCTTTCTGATGCGTTATGATCGCAAACTGTGTATTCGCGAAGTTCTTGAGATAGTCCGCGAACCTGTCTATGTTGGCGTCATCGAGCGCCGCCTCCACCTCGTCCAGTATACAGAAAGGAGTAGGCTTGACCTTAAGCACAGCGAACATGAGCGCTATGGCAGTCATGGTCTTTTCCCCTCCGGAAAGGAGGTTGATATTCTGCAGTCTCTTTCCGGGCGGCTGAGCGATGATATCTATACCCGCGTCCAGAAGATCCTGTCCTTCCTCTATACGCAGCTCGGCATGGCCTCCGCCGAAGAGCTCTCTGAATACTGTTTCAAAGTTCTCTTCCACCTTGTCAAAGTTCTCTCTGAACTTCTTGCGGATCGTGGTATCCATATCATTTATGATACCGGTAAGCTCATCCATCGCTGTAGTGACATCTTCGCGCTGTTCTGTAAGGAATTTATATCGTTTGCTTACCTGTTCGTATTCCTCGATAGCGCCTATGTTGACGTCACCCAGCTCGCGGATGCCCTCACGCATCTCTTTGCTCTCCGCCTGAGCCTTGCCCATCGCGAATGTCTCCCAGCGGAGATCCTGGGCTTCGGCGTATGAGATCTCAAAGTCGTCCCATAGCTTGTTCTTCAGCTGCTCCAGAAGCGCATCGTTTTTAGCGGCCTTTATCTCGAGCTGGTATTTCTCATCCCTGAGGTCGTTTATCTCGTCCTCACGCGATTTCAGCTCTCCTGCGATAGCCGTGGATCTTTCCGAGATGCTTTCTCTGTCTTTGTTCAGCTTCTTCAGCTCACGCTCTATTCCTGCCTTCTGCTTTTCCAGAGCTTCCTGCTCTCCGGCAAAATTCTCTTTTCCGGTAAGCAGTCTTTCTTTCTCCTCGTCCAGGATATATATCTGATCCTGCTTGTTCCTGATATCCAGGGCATACCCTTCTTCTTCCTTCTCTACTCTCGCAAGTATATCGGTGATGCTTGACAGCTTGCCTGCCCATTTATTCGCTTCGATCCTTGCTTCCGTCAGAGCTTTTGACGCCTCTTCAGACTGTCTCTGCCTGCTCTCATAGCCTGACATGGCCTTCTCTATCTCGGCGCTTACTGTCTTGATCTCCTCTTCAGCGTTTCCGCTCTCCCTGATAAGATCTTCAGACATCAGACTGTTGCGCTCAAGCTCGTGTACGATCTCGCCGGCCTCATTCTCTGCCTTTTCGATCCTTTCTCTTATCTCTGCTATTCCCGTATCTATGGATCCGGCGTCTTTCATGAGTCCGGAAAGTCTTACATCGTTGTCGTACCTTTCCTTCTCAGCTTCAGTGATCTGCCCGGCAAGTTCTTCAAGTTCCTTCTCGCTGGCTGCCAGTTCTTTCTCTATCTTGTCAAGATCTTTTTCCGTTGTGCCGATCTCCTTACGGAGCCTCTCCATCTCGTTTCTTCGCCCGATCAGATTGGAGTTCTCACCCTTGTACTTTCCTCCGGTTATGGCTCCCTGCGGATTGATGACTTCACCGTCAGTCGTAACGAACCTGAGGCCGGACTTTCTGACCTTCTTTGACAGTCTTATGGCATCGTCCAGCTTCTCGACCACGGCATCCGCGCCGCCAAAGTCCTGATAGGCGACATGCCAAGGAGATCGTCCACAACGTTCTGGTACCTGCCGTCAAATCCCACAAGCTCAGAAGCTATTCCAAGAAACGCAGGGTCGCTTTTCAGTACTGAGTCCGGTTCTATATATGTTCCCTGTATGGAAGCCGCAGGAAGGAACGTAAGTCTTCCTGCCCTGTTCTCCTTGAGGGCGGCTACGGCTTTCTTGGCGCTTGCGTCGTCTGAAGCTATGATATTCTGCTTGGCTGCTCCAAGAGCCGTCTCAACCGCTGTCTCAAAGCGCGGCGGAACATCCAGCATCTCTGCCACGACTCCGTGTATGCCCGGCAGTCCTGACTGCATGATGAACTTTACGGGATAGTTGTATCCCTCATAGTTATGCTCCATCTCCTCTATCGTATGGAGCCTTGCGGACAGCCTGTTCGCTGTTATCTTCAGCTCTTCTCTCTGTGTACGGAGCCTGGATGACGATGCTCCGAGTTCATTTTTCCTCTTTACTCCGTCTGACAGTATCTTTTCCAGCCTCTGTTTCTCTTCTTCAGCGTGTTCCAGTTCTGAGCCTGCGCTCTTTCTTCTTTCGTCCTCGCTCCCGAGCTGGCTCTTCAGATGCTCGCGCTCTTCCGCGATCTCTTTCTGTCTGTTCTCCAGAGTCTCTCTGTAATTTTCAAGGCTCTTTGCCTCGCTCTTCTTAGCGGCGGCTTCACTGTGGAGCCTGAACAGCCTGTCGTTCCCCTCGTCTATGATCTTATTGAACCCTGAAGTATCGCTGGCGATCCTGTCGTATTCTTCAGTCCTCTTCTTCAGATTCTCTTTTGCCAGTGAATCTTTGGCTTCAGCCTCCTCATGATCTGCTTTCAGACTCTTCAGCTCTGCTTCGCTTATCTCACGCTTCCTGGTAAGCTGTTCGATCTCTGTCGACAGCCTGTGCTCCTCCGCCTTTATGCTTACGACGCGTTCCTCGCTGTGCTGGTTCTCCTGCTTACGGTCATTGATCGTCTGAACTGTCTCCAGCATCCTGTTGTGGGCGTCTTCTGCTTTCGCATCGAGCTCTGTCCTCTGACTCTCGAGTCTTGACGACTCTTCGTCTATCGACGCTTTGCCCTCTGCAGCCGCATCTATCTTTTCCTGTATATCCTTCTCGTCTTCCTGATACTGAAGGCTTCTCTTGCCTGCGTTGTCGATATTCCTCAGGGTGATGTTCACTTCAAGCTCCTTGAAGCGGTCTCTCATCTCAAGGTATTTCTTTGCCTTCTCGCTGTCTTCCTTCAGCGTTCCTATGCGGCCTTCTATCTCAGAAACTATGTCGTTGATCCTGTCAAGATTCTGACGGGTCCTTTCCAGCTTGTGCTCTGCCTCGGTCTTCCTGGTCTTATATGCCACGATCCCTGCGGATTCCTCGAATATTGATCTCCTGGCTTCAGGCTTGTTGCTGACTATGTCCTGGATCTTACCCTGTCCGATTATGGAATAGCCGTCCACCCCGATACCGGTATCCATTATGAGCTCGCGTATGTCTTTCAGACGGCACTGATTATTGTTGATCAGATACTCACTGTCGCCGTTTCTGTACATACGTCTCGTTATGGCGACTTCACTGTAGTCTATCTTCAGTATCCCGGCAGAGTTGTCTATCACAAGAGTGACCTCAGCCATTCCCTTTGCTCTTCTCGCTTCTGTGCCGTTGAAGATGACCTCTTCCATGCGGCCGCCTCTTAAAGCTTTAGGGCTTTGCTCGCCGAGGACCCACCTCAGAGCGTCGCTGACGTTGCTCTTTCCGCTTCCGTTAGGACCTACGATACATGTTACGCCCTCATGGAAATCTATTATCATGGGATCTGCAAAAGACTTGAATCCCTGCATTTCCAAACGTTTAAAATACATTAATCGAGATATCCTTTCTCCAGTGTCATCCTGGCGGCTTTCTGCTCTGCCTCTTTTTTGGTCTTTCCGCTGCCTGATCCCATCTCACGTCCTTCAAGAACGAGCGTCACGAAGAACACCTTATCATGATCAGGGCCTTCTGTCTTATCGATCCTGTAAACGATCTTATGCATTTTACCGTCCTGCTGGAGGATCTCCTGGAGAGTGGTCTTGTAGTCAGTCACGAGCTTGCCTGAAGCTGCGTCCCTCAATATCTCTCCGAATTCCCTCAGCACAAAATCGCTTGCAGCATCGTATCCTCCGTCCAGGAAGATAGCGCCGATAAGAGCTTCTGTTGCGTCGGCGATGATAGATTTCTTTACTCTCCCGCCTGATTTCTCTTCACCGACCCCGAGATCTATGAACTTTCCGATCTCGATCTTCTCTCCGACCTTCGCCAGTGAGTCTTCACAGACTACCAGTGACCGGGTCTTTGAGAGAACGCCTTCTCTCACATGAGGCATCTTCTCATACAGAGCAAGTCCGGCTACGGCGTCCAGATACGCGTCTCCGAGGAACTCCAGCCTCTCATTGCTTCTGTAGTTCCCCATTTCGTGTTCCCTGGCGTAGGAACTGTGTGTCAGACAGGTATCCAGGAACTTTCTGTTCCTGAAGGTATACCCTATCTTCACTTCAAATTCTCTTCTGTCCAAATCCATCCTCTTTTCTTATGACCTGTGCCATTAAATGTCGCCTGCGTTCTCGCTGTCCTGGACTGCCATATCGGCTACTGCCCTGCCTATGGTCTCCACGACGCGATTCTCTACGAACGGCATTGCTTTCAGAATGGTCTGACTGATCGCCATGGCGTCTGACGATCCATGTGATTTGAGAACTACGCCCCTTACGCCGAGAATCGGGGCTCCGCCATACTCGCTGTAGTTGAATTCTTTCTTGAGTCCAAGCAGCTGATCCTTCAGAAGCAGCGCTCCCATCTTGGACTTCATGTCCGCCGTGAAACGCTTCTTCATCTCGCGGAGCACCATCATACCGATTCCTTCCGTAAGCTTGATCAGAGCGTTCCCTGTGAATCCGTCAGTTACTATGACGTCGCATATGCTGTTCTGCAGTTCTCTTGATTCTATATTACCGATAAAGTTGATGTTGCTTTCCTTAAGGAGCTTGTATGCCTCTTTCGTCGTGGCCGTTCCTTTATGCTCCTCGGTCCCGATGTTCACCAGGCCTACCGTCGGGTTCTCTCTTTTCATGACCTTTTCCATGTAGATCGAGCCCATGATGCCGAATTCCCTCAGATTCGCGGCGCGGCATTCAGCGTTTGCTCCCGCATCAAGGATGAGAGACGGCTCCGAGCCTATGACCGGATAGATCGTCGCAAGCGACGGCCTGTCCACACCCGGTATCTTCCCGAGTATCAGAAGGCCTCCTGCAAGAAGTGCTCCTGTGCTTCCCGCTGAAACGAATGCATCTCCTTCGCCGTTCTTCACCATCTCGATCCCCTTTACGATCGACGATTCTTTCTTCCGCCTGATCGCTCTTACAGGAGAGTCATCGTTGGTTATGACTTCGTCAGCATTGACAATGGAGATCCTGTCTCCGCGGTATTTGAACTTTGCCAGAGAGTCATGGAGTACTTTCTCCTGACCCACCAGTGTTATCCGTGAGCCTTCAGGCATAGACGCCGCAGCAAGGCACGCTCCCTCTATGACTGCGTCAGGTGCGTTGTCTCCGCCCATTCCATCAAGGATGATATTCATTATCACTCAACTCCTTTTTACTGATCGTCTGCCGGCGCTGAGAACAGCTGTGTTCCCTTATAGTCTTCAGCTGTACCGTCGCAGACCTCCATGCCTTCTGCCTTCCAGAAAGACTTCGCGTCGTTCACGCCGTCCATGTCGTCCGGCGCCGGCGCGTCTTCAGACACACTGACATATATGGTGTCAGCACCTTCTTCCCTGACCAGCTTCTTCATCTTTTTGAACATGATGTCGCCGATCTTATGGCCTCGGTAATCGGGCGCGACTGTGGCAGCAGCAATGTACCATCTTGTCCCGCCGTTTCCGTCCGGTTTCTCCGTAAGTATGAAGGCTCCCCCGATCGTCTCGTCTCTCAGGTCCACTTCATACGTATATGCTTTCTGCCCGAGCTCTATGCTGTCTACTCCGTTTATCTTCAGAAAAAGTGCAAGCTTGTTATAATCCTTTGCTTTACGCATAAGGAACCACTGTCTGCCCATACATGTGGCGCTCATGAGCTTCTTTAGCTGCTCTTCAGTGAGCTTCTTTTTCTTCTCATCCATTTCAGTCGTCTCCTTCCTCTGTTACACCAAAGGAAAAGCTTTCTTCTTCCTCCGCTTTATCAAAGCAGATATTCCCGGTCCTCAGATAGTGTTCCCTGAGCACCGTCCGTATATGTCCGATCAGATAAAGCGATCCCGCAAAGAGCACGAGATCATATCCCTTGCCGACCGACATGGCCATAGCCGCCGCGTCGTCAGGAGAAGGTATCTCATATACGAGCTTGTCTCTGTCATGTATCGCACCGGCCAGTTCGTACGCAGTCAGTTTCCTTTCATTGTCGGGCTCTGTCGCGATAAAATCACGCGTGAATGAACAGAAGCTGTCCAGCATGGTGTCGACTTCCTTGTCTGCGAGTATACCGCATACAGTCAGTATTCTCTTTCCCGGGAAGAACTCTTCCACGGCCTCTCTCAGCTTTTCTGCGCCGTCTCTGTTGTGAGCTCCGTCAATTATCACCCATGGCTTTCCTTTGCCGTCAGGCCTGTAAAGGACTTCGAACCTTCCCGGCTGCACCGCACGCCTGAAGCCTTCTCTGACTGCGCCGTCCGGAATATCGAGCCTGTGTCTCAGCACAGCGACAGCTGCAAGAGCTTCCGCCGCGTTCGTTATCTGATGCCTTCCGCCCATTGATATACGCATATCTTCAAATGAGCATCCTTCGCTTTCCATAGTGAAGTCAAAGACCGAGCCATCAGGAGCCATCTGTTTGATATTGACAGACGTAAGCTCCATCGTGTCATAAAGAGGCGCGTTCTTTTCTTCCGCCTTTTCCCTGAACACCTTCAGCGCGTCTTCACGCTCTGTGCTTACTACGACCGGACAGCCTTCTTTGATGATTCCTGCCTTTTCGCCGGCGATCTCAGTGATGGTATTCCCAAGTACTTCCATGTGATCGTACGAGATCGACGTTATCAGGGAAACAAGCGGTGATTTGACAACGTTCGTAGAGTCGCCGCGCCCTCCCAGACCGACTTCAAGGACTGCGATCTCACATTTCATCCTGCTGAAATACAGAAAGCAGACAGCTGTGACAACTTCGAACTCTGTCGGTGATTCGCTGCCTTCATCTGTCATCTCTCTGACTTTCTCAAGTACTGTATCTGTGCAGTCACTTAGTTCTTCGTCTGATATGAGCCTGCGGTCAAACTCTATCCTCTCATTGAATTTCTCCAGATATGGCGAAATGAATATACCTGTCCTGAATCCTGCTTCAACGAGCGTCTCGTATAGATATCTTGCGCAGGATCCCTTGCCGTTCGTGCCGGCTATATGGATAACATCAAAATCATCCTGAGGATCTCCGAGTTTATTCATCAGCACGGACATTCTCTCCAGACCAAGCCTGCTCCCGAACTTCAGGAATCCCGCTATCTTTTCTTCTGCAGTTTTTTCTATCTTTTCAGACTCCATCAGAACCTATTTGACCTTCGAGGAAATATCAGCAAGCTGCTCCTCTACCTTGGCCAGCATCTCTTCATACTGTGCTTTCTTCTCACGCTCTGCCTGAACGACTTTCTCCGGAGCCTTTGCGACAAAGCCCTGATTGGAGAGCTTTCTGTCCACTCTTTCGACTTCTCCTGTCAGTCGTTCTTTCTCTTTGGTGAGACGCTTTATCTCTTCTTCAAAATCAACGAGCTCGGCAAGAGGAATGAATATCTGCGCACCCGCTATGACATTGGACATGCAGTCATCAGGGACTCCACTCTTGTCTGTGACAAAGTCGATATCCGAGATGTTTCCAAGCTCCTTGATATATCTTTCTCCGCTCTTTATCGTTTCAAGAGCTTCACCTTCCGCAAGGATGACAGCCGTAAGCTTCTTGGAAGGAGCAGCGTCTGCTTCAGCTCTTATGTTTCTTACAGCCGTGACAGCTTCCATCGCCATGCTCAGCTTCCTCTCTTCTTCAGGGAAGTCTCTGGTCTCTGAGTAAACAGGCCAGCTTGCTTTGATCAGATACTCAGATTCTTTGTCAGAATGCGGCAGGAAGCTCCAGATCTCCTCAGTGATGAACGGCATGAACGGATGAAGTAGCTCAAGCATACTCTTAAGTACCATTACGAGAACGAATCTCGCGACCTTTTTATCTTCTTCATCGTCACCGTAGAGGCGCTTCTTTGTGATCTCGATGTACCAGTCGCAGTATTCGTTCCAGATGAGGTCGTATACCCTCTGACCTGCAAGAGCAAGGTCGAACTTATCAAGCTCGTCGGTCACATATTTCACTGCGTCGTTAAGCCTTGAGATCATCCATTTATCTTCGTCTCTCAAAGCGATGCCGCTGAAGTCGTCTGTTCCGTCAAATCCGAGTCCGTCTCCATCTGCCAGTGGCAGGAATTCTCCGTTCTCGTCCTGAAGGTTCATGATGACGTATCTTGAGGCGTTCCATAGTTTGTTTGCGAAGTTTCTCGCGTTCAGGAGCCTGTCGATCTTGTATCTCATGTCATTTCCCGGAGTGATACCGGTCGTAAGCATGAACCTCAGTGCGTCAGCTCCGTATTTATCGATCTCTTCCAGAGGGTCTATGCCGTTTCCGAGAGATTTACTCATCTTGCGGCCTTCAGCATCTCTTACGAGTCCGTGTACGTAAACATACTTGAAAGGAGGCTCTCCCATGGCTTCACAGCCAGAGAATACCATTCTTACCACCCAGAAGAAGATGATATCGTATCCTGTTACGAGTACGTCCGTAGGATAGAAGTATTTAAGGTCTTCAGTATCGTCAGGCCATCCGAGTGTCGAGAACGGCCATAGAGCCGAGCTGAACCACGTATCCAGTACATCTTCGTCCTGATGAAGATGTTTGCATCCGCACTTCGGGCAGACCGTCGGATCTTCCTCTGAAACGATAACTTCGCCGCAGTCGTCGCAGTACCACGCAGGGATTCTGTGTCCCCACCAAAGCTGCCGGGAGATACACCAGTCTCTGATCTCATACAGCCAGCGGAGATATACTTTCTGGAATCTCTCCGGAACGTGCTGGAGCGCTCCTGACTCTGCCGCCTCGATGGCCGGCTTGGCGAGTTCCTGCATCTTTACGAACCACTGGTCCGAAAGCATAGGCTCTATATTGGTATGACATCTGTAGCATGTTCCTACAGGGATCGTCATTTTCTCTGTCTTTACGAGATATCCCGCATCTTCAAGCTCTTTTACCCAGAGCTTACGGCACTCATATCTGTCCATTCCGGCGTACTTCCCGGCAAGTTCTGTCATTTTGGCGTCTTTGCCGATACACTGGAGTATCTCGAGTCCGTGGCGCTGTCCGACCTCGAAGTCATTAGGGTCGTGAGCCGGAGTGATCTTTACGGCTCCGGTACCCTTTTCCGGATCAGGATACGGGTCTTCTACAACCGGTATCTCGCGGCCTACGATAGGAAGCACGACCTTATGTCCAACGATGTCCTTGAATCTCTCATCGCCGATAGGAACAGCTATGGCCGTATCGCCAAACATGGTCTCAGGTCTTGATGTCGCGACCATGATATCAGGACCGTTCTCTTCAGCAGAAGGATATCTGAAATACCAGTACAGTCCTTCTTTATCCTCGTGCTCAACTTCTGCGTCCGAAAGCGAAGTCCCGCAGCTCGGGCACCAATTAACGAGTCTGTTGCCTTTATATATCAGGCCTTTTTTATACAGGTTGCAGAACTGTTTCCTGACAGCTTTGCTGCAGCCCTCGTCCATCGTGAATCTCTCACGGCTCCAGTCGCACGAGTCTCCGAGCTTGCGGCACTGACGTGTTATACGCCCGCCGTATTCTTTCTTCCACTCCCACGCGCGTTTCAGGAACTCTTCACGTCCGAGATCCTCTTTTTCCAGCCCCTCTTTCTCACGGATACTGTTTACTACCTTTACCTCAGTCGCGATGCTGGCATGGTCTGAACCCGGAAGCCACAGAGCGCTGTATCCCGGCATTCTCTGCCATCTCGTAAGCACGTCCTGAAGTGTCTGGTCAAGAGCGTGTCCCATGTGAAGCTGCCCCGTGATGTTAGGAGGCGGCATCATGATCGTGTACGGTTTTTTGTCCGGATCCACCTCTGCGCGGAAGCATCCGTTATCCTCCCACATCTTATAGATCCTGTCCTCAAAATCCTTAGGATCGTATGTCTTTGCAAG
>CAYMBU010000015.1:8762-19705 GCA_964388765.1 uncultured Eubacterium sp. | reverse complement strand
GCTTCCGTCAGCTTGCCGTTAAGGCCCTCTTCCAGAGCATGCGCCCTCTCATACGCCTCATCTAGGTCCTTCGCTTCTATTGCGGCTCTCTATTTCTCAAATCCTTCATCCATGACCGCCATCTTGACAAGTCTAAGATAGAAATCCTCATTGTTAAGGCACCTTTCCAGTCCCTCTTTCGTATTAGCTCCAAGCTCATTCAGGGCATCCAAAGTCAGCATATTTTCCTCCATATATCATCATCCGCACGGTCTCTTATCATCATCCGGACCGGGCATTAACCTCACTCTACTTTTAATCTACGCCGTAAAGTGTCTTAATATCCGTCACAAAACCGTCCCTTCAGCGGTAATGCACAGCGCAGATCACTCTTCAGTGAATTTTGTGACGAATTCCTCTTCAGGAAGCGGCTTTGAAAAATAGAATCCCTGGATCGTGTTGCATCCGACAGACTTCAGAAAATCTACGGTCTCTTTGTCTTCAACGCCCTCGGCAATCACGCGTATGTCCAGATAGCGCGCGATATCCATTATGAGCCTTATCATCTTCTCCTGCTTGTCGCTCTCATGCATCCCTTCAACGAACCGCATGTCGAGCTTGATGATGTCGACCGGTACCTGCGCGAGCATGGCAAGCGAAGAATAGCCCGTCCCGAAGTCGTCCATCTCAATCCTGAAGCCGTCTTCCTGGAGCTTCTTCACGACCGACATCAGCTGGTCCGTATTCTCCGTATATGCCGATTCTGTGATCTCGAGATACAGATGGTCCTTACTTACTCCGTACCTGTTCAGATTCTCGTCTATATAACTGACCAGATTATGACTGTACAGATCGACTCTGGAAATATTTATGGAAAGCGTGATCTCTTTGCCGTATTTCTCTTTCCATTCGCTCATGTACTTTATCGCTTCACGCCATATCCAGAAGTCCAGCTTCTTGATGAGTCCGTTTTTCTCAAACAGAGGGATGAATATCCCCGGGCTTATCATGCCTAGCGAAGGGTGCTTCCACCTTATGAGGGCCTCGGCGCTGGCAAGATACGGTTCCTCTTTATCGATATTATATTTAGGCTGGAAGTACAGCTGGAACTCACCCGCCGCGAGCGCATCGTCAAAATCATTTATGAGCCTGGCTTCGTAGAGCTTCCTGTTATGTGTTTCCGCGTCATAGTAGCCTATGGAAACGCCGTAATCACCTTTGATGGTATTTGCCGCCTGAACAGCCCTGTCGAACCGCCGCTCCATCTCGATAGACTTGTCGACGTCCCTGTATATGCCAGACCTTATCCTTACCGCGATATCCGGGAACTTGTCGAAATGAGCATCGATCTCTTCAGAAAGCATATCATAGTCCACTGTGCCGGTCGGCATATACATGAAGAACAGGTCTCCTTCTACTCTGGAGACTATGCATCCGGTCTTGTCGCGGACTTCCTTCAGGTACGCGGCCATATGCATGAGAACACTGTCTCCGGCCTTCCTTCCGTACAGTTCGTTTATCAGATGGAAGTTATTTATGTTTATCGCTATGGCATCGGTGTGTGTATCCGGATGATGCCGGTCGAACTGTGCCGCGTATGTATAGAAGAAGTTCTTGGTGAGCAGGCCCGTCATGTCCGCACGTTCGGTGAGCTTGATCGTCTTGATGCTCTCCTTCAGCTCTATCGTCTTCCTGATCCTGGCAAGAACTACGTCAGGGTGATTCAGCGGCTTGTTGATAAAATCTATCGCGCCCGCCTCAAGACATGTGACCTCTGCGCCCTCGTCAGACGTCATGACCAGAACAGGGATATCCTCAAACTCTTCATGGTCTTCATCATCGACGTCACGCAGCGCCTCCATCACTTCAAATCCGTCCATTACAGGCATCTTGAGGTCCAGCAGAATGATCGAAAGCGTGCTCTTATGGTCCCTTATCTCTCTGAGGGCGTCCTTGCCGTTTACTGCGTACAGAACGTTGAACTCCCTGCTGAGCATGTTGCCCAGGATCTCACGGTTGACCACCTCGTCGTCGACCACCAGTACTTCTCTTTTGCCGTTGCTGGAAAAGAACCTGTTGTAATCATCTATCATGTCACCTATCATAACCTGTCTCCTGCAATTCACTGTAAAATGCGTAACCGTCCCGTCCGCCTGCCTTGACGCTGTAAAGGGCCTTGTCTGCCAGTTTGAACAGATTGTCTTCAGGCCCGCAGTCACTGCTGAACGCCGCGCCTATGCTCAGCGTCGTCTTCGGCAGATCATCCTTAAGAAGCAGCTTCTCCTGCACTTTGTTTATCTTGTCTCTGACTACGTATTCGAGGTCCGGAGTCATCTGTCTCATGATCACCGCGAACTCGTCTCCTCCTATCCTGCAGACATAGTCCTCAAGCCTGAAGCTGGACGACAATATGGCTCCGATCTTTTTCAGCACCCTGTCGCCTGTTTCATGTCCATATGTATCGTTGACTTCCTTAAAATGGTCTATGTCCAGTATGAGCATCGCTATATCCTCATCGGCGAGCTCATCCTTCTTCTGTTCGAACAGCTTTCTGTTATGCAGACCGGTCAGTTCGTCGTGCGTGGCCTCATACGAGAGCTTCTCCTGATGCTTTCTCGTGGCCGCGAGCATGCCGTTATACGCTTCTGCAAGGCAGTAGAATTCTGACGATCCATGTGTTGAAAGCGGCTTGTTCCTCATGATCTTTTCTGTGCTCTTCCTAAGCGGCATGATCACCATGACCGCTGTGAGTATGGCCATTATGAACGTTGCGGCAAACACTATGACAAACAGGATATGCTCGCGCCTGAACAGCTCGTTTGCCTGCTCATAGCTCTCTACCTGACGCTCCTTCAGCTCATCCAGCAGCTGCTCAAGGCTGTCCGCTACGTCAGCCCTTATCTCTGATTTCATATCGTTATAGTTCTCATCAAAGACCAGCCTTGTCGCTTTCTTTACTTTATCAGCTCCGGAAAGCTTCCTGTCTTTCTCTGACAGAACAGCTCCGCCGGTAAAGCTCTCGTAAACGTCTTTCTCCAGCCCATGGCCTGACGCAGCAAGCAGCATCGCGTAGTATTCTGTCTTAGCCAGCTCATTTGAAGCGTCCAGCGCCTTCTCTACCGAAGTTATGACATGCTCGTCGATATGGAAATCCCTGATAGTCGCAAGCGACCTGTCACGCCTCCGGTTTATCTCTATTTCCTCCTGGTACAGATGCCCGCTCTCGGGATCTCCTGTAACGACAAAGGCTCTGGACTGTTCTGTCAGATAATCCGAGGCGTCCATCAGCTCATTTATCGCGTCCTGTCCCGCAGCATACTCTTCAGTGATCTCCTGCATATAAACGATGCTGTGCTCAGACTGCCTCGCCCCTGCTATCAGGATGATGCTGATGACCGCAAGGAGCACTACATACGCAAAATACAGATGTGACAGCCGGATCCTGCTGATGAAACTTCTTTTACTTTCTTCTTCCTGTTTCATTTTTACACCCGCCGCGCCTGCGGCTTCCGAAAATTATTTATCAAGAAACGGCAGTTCTTTCTTCTGAATGATGATGCCGTTCACAGAGTACGCAACTCCTGTCCTTTGTCTCTTCTGCAGATAATTTGAATTGATATGTCTTTCTACTACTCTACAGTTCTCTTCGGTAGTATTGATGAGCAGTATGAGGTACTGGCCTTTGCCGTATCTCGTTATAGTGTCTGTACGTCTGACGGAATTGACTATGGCCTCCTTCAGCCTGTCAGAAAGCTCGTCAAGCTTCGGTCCCTCTTCCATGGCGTTCCCCTTGCTGTCGACGATAGTACAGAGCATGAGGAAGATCTTGTCGCCGGCACGCTCCATGGTACGCTCGACCGTACGGTAGAGCTCCTGGAACACAGGAAGGGTGCAGAAGTATCCGTGATGTTCCTGTTCATCTATATTCGTCAGCTTCTCCTGTATCTCCTCGATCGTGTCATTTCTGTAGAAAAGGAAAGCGCCGAGTTTCTTTATCAGGCCTCTGACATACTCGTTCGATTTGTTGCCATATTCATCTATGTACATGTCCACAGTATCGTTATAGCAGCGCTCAGCCTCGTCATATCTCCCCATGCCGGTGAGCGACTCAAGCTTAAGCACTTCCCACTCTGAGAACGGGTCTACGCTTACCGCGTAGTCAGCGATCCTGTTCATAAGATCAAATCTGTGTATTTTTCTGTAGTGCTCCGCTACTCTCTTCACACAGTCATGGAAGATCTGCCTGTAACGCTCCGCCTCGCGGAACACCCATACTGCATCGTCCTGACCTGCGAGGAACCTTCCTGAATACATCATGACACACTCCTGGAAGAGCTTGCTTCTCTTGCTCTCATCTTCCTCTTCAAGCGCATCCTTGTATTTCTTTTCGAACTGGTCAGCATCCTCTACGACTTCAATGTCATTAGTCCAGTAATAGATGCCGTGGTCCTGTCTCAGATATTCTCCGTCCGGCAGTCCTGCCGCCTTGATCCTCTTCCTCGTGTTGTAGAGAAGATTCCTTATGGCATGCGACACATCGTCGATATCTCTGTCCTCGAACAAAGTCGACTTCATCAGGTCACGGCTCACACCGTTGTTCTTGAAATGAAGCACCATCTGGATAAGCATCCTGATCTGGTTCCCCCTCATGTCGCCCCCGGCGATCTCGTTTCCGTTCAGCCTGATGGAAAACCCTCCGAACGTTCTCACATACAGAACGTTCTCTTCCTCTTCTGATTCATACGTCATTTTTCCCGCCTCACGCGCCTACGCGCTTCACCATGAATTCATAATTGTTACACGATCCGAGAAGGGTCTCTCTGCTGATAGCATGACTGTTGTAAAGATCAAGCAGACTCTCGTCCATCGTCATCATTCCGTCCGCCCTGGCGGCCTGCATAGCCGAGTCAAGCTGATGCAGCTTTCCTTCTCTTATCATGTTCTGTATCGCGGGCGTCTGTTTCATCACCTCGAACACGGCGGTAAGCTGCCCGTCCAGAGTTGGAACGAGCTGCTGGCAGACTACCCCTTTGATCAGCTGAGAGAGCTGGCTCCTCACCTGTGCCTGCTGGTTGGCCGGGAACACGTCGACTATACGGCTCACCGTATCAGCCGCGCTGTGTGTGTGGAGTGTGCTGAAAAGAAGCACTCCCGTCTCAGCCGCGGTTATTGCTGATGAGACCGTATCGTAGTCACGCATCTCCCCCAGCAGAATGACATCCGGGCTTTCCCTGAGCGCCGATCTCAGCGACTCCATGTACCCCGGAGTATCTATGAATACCTCTCTCTGGCTGACGATGCTCCTGTTATGCTGATGGATATACTCTATAGGGTCCTCCATCGTTATTATATGTGTTTCTCTTGTCCTGTTGATTCTGTCTATCATGCATGCGAGCGTGGTGGACTTGCCGGAGCCTGTAGCCCCTGTTACTAGGACCAGCCCGTTTCTGTTGTCTGCGAGCGACAGGACATTCTCAGGTATCCCGAGCGCTTCAGGATCCGGGATACCGAACCTTATCACTCTTATGACCGCAGCCACAGAACCGCGCTGTCTGAATATATTGACTCTGAATCTCCCAAGATCCGGCACAGAAAATGAGAAATCGTCGTCTGTCCCTTTCTCAAAAGCCTCTTTGGATCTTCTGGCCGCTGTGTATATCTCGTCGATCAGCGGCTGGATAGTCACCGGCTTCATTATGCCGTCCTGCGATCTCTGCTGGGCCCCCTTGACCTTATATGTCACAGGAAGCCCCGCGATGATGAATATGTCGGACGCTCCGCATATCGTCGCTGTCTTCAGTATCTCGCCCAGTGTCATTTACTGCCACCTCCCTGCCATATATTGCTGAATGGATCTTCAGCGTTCCATTCTCTTGTTATCTTCCATCCGGTCACTTCATACCGGCCTGACTCTCCCGGATCGGAAAGTTCTATCGTGAGAGTGTATCCGCCTCTGGTTATCGTTTTTTTCAGTCCTCCTGAAAGCATCTCTTCAGCACCCGCCGCCTCCGCGGTCAGCTTTCCCTCTGCAGCAAGGCCGTCTGCCTTCTGAAGATACTGCTCTCCTTCGCTCTCCAGCTCATACCTTATCTGCGTCACGGAAGCGAACCGCTCCGCCATGACCTTGTCGGCGCCTGCAGTCGCGGCTGTCAGCATCGCGAGCGTAGAAAGCACTATGGCTA
This sequence comes from uncultured Eubacterium sp., assembly GCA_964388765.1. Taxonomy (GTDB): domain Bacteria; phylum Bacillota; class Clostridia; order Peptostreptococcales; family Anaerovoracaceae; genus Aminicella. Next base: position 13,544 of record CAYMBU010000015.1, on the reverse strand, counting down.
CTATCGTCAGGAATATGGCTATGGGGCCGAGTCTGATCTTATGGTCCATATCAGCTACTCCCTCCCTTTCTCTGCGTCTTTACTCAGGCCGCTCCGGCCGGTCTTCTTTTCAGGTATATAGTGTCCCGACTCAAGCGTATACAGTTTCTCTTCCCTGTCCGGAAGACTGACGTCGATCGTATCTGTAACGTACGTCCCGGTGTCGTTTTTCCGGCTGTCCAGAGTTACTTTTATATCAAAATCCGTCCCGGTCTTCTCTTTACTTCCGTGCCTCAAGGTGAATGAGACTTCTCCGCCGTCTGTATCCACGTTTTCTGCGTTCTCCATCTCAGCTATGAGCCTCGCCGCCTCGGCTCCGCTCTCTGCGCGGGAAAGTACTTCCGCCGTATTTTCCGCGGCTATGACTGCGCCGGTCAGGTTCTTCGCCCTCAGGCTCTCGCTTCTGGTCATGACGAAGAATCCCGTGATGACCACGATCACAAGGATAAGGGCCGCGAACATCATGAAGAGCTCGACTACGAACGCTATGCTGTTTTTATCTTTCGTATGATTATCCATATATTACTTCCCGCCGCAGCTTAGGTCAGTCTGCGGCAACATAAGACGCCCCGGCGTCTGTCTTGATCCTGATAAGACCGTCTTCTGTCCTCTCCACGTCGAACAGAGCCGTCTCGCCGATCACGAGCGCGTTTTCAGGATCCTGTGCGATATCGTCCTCTGTGTACTCTTCGTACAGCTTCCCGTCCTGCAGGTATATCCTTCTCTCGAATCTGCTTCCCGGACTTTTGATCGTTACCTGATCCTCTGTCCCTCTGTCCTGTATCTTTATCTCGCTTCCCCTGTTATCACGGATACCGGAAGCAACATAAGACAGAAGCGCTCTTCTATGGCTGTTCTCTGCTTCGACATCTGCGGCATGTCTGTATGAAGACGCCGAAAACACCACAAGCAGAAGGATCACGAAGAATAGTACCGCGATCGTGACCGTCGATATGATATCTCCTATACCTTTTCTTCCGCGTGTCATGATCTGGCCTTCTTTCTGTAAATAACTCTGATCTCCGGAGGGAGGTTGTCCGCGAAAGGAGTATATACTATCTTATAATCTTCTTTGTTCACGGCAAGACCGTAGTGCTCCTCGAGATATTTAAGGCTCTCGGGATAAGCACCCTCGATCACATAACACTGGAGCGCCCTGTCGTATATCGTCTGGACTATCGAGTCCGTCTGCGCCTCGCCGTCTTTCTCTGTGCCCCTCAGGAAGAGACCGCCGACCAGAAGCGCGGCTGCAAGGGCTGCCGCTATGCATGCTGCTATGAATCTGTGTTCTCTGATAATGCGCATACCTTTACCCTATCGTGTTCATTATCCCGATCAGCGGGATCATCAGGCTTATCAGCATAAGCCCTATGAATATCATGAGGAACCCAGTGAGAAGCGGCTCCACAGTATTGGTTATCCTTCCGACGTATCTGTCGTTGTTGTCTCTGAGGTTCCCGAGGATCTTCTTCAGTATCGAGTCAAGCATTCCGCTTCGCTCCGCCGGGATGAGCATCCTGTTGTTCACAGGATCATAAAGCTCCTCGCCGCACGCCGCCTGCGAGAATGTCTCTCCCGCGTCCATTCTCTTTATGCAGCGCTCAAGTTTTGCTCTTAAGCCGCTTCCGCTTACTACCGTCAGGCTCTTTTTCAGTGCCTCGTCCTGCATCTCGCCTCCCGATATGAACATGTCAAAGCATGATGTGAATCTGTACAGGTCGAGATTCTCAAACAGAAGACGGAAAGTGCTGATCCCGGAAAGCACTTTTCTGACTTTCTCCTGGCCGCCGCTCCGCCAGACCGCTATGCCTGCGATCAGAACAGCCACCAGTACTGCCATTACCACAAGCATCACCCTGCAGAGGGTGAATGAAATGTTTATATAATTATATGACGATGAAGCAAGGCTTCCTGTCAGGTTATTGTATACTCCGTAAAAAGCCGGGAATACCATGAAGAGCATGGCCGCGAGCACGGCGATCACCATGAAGAGCAGGATCACCGGATATCTTACCGCTGATATGAACTTAGTCTTCATCTTCTGCTCCGTCCTGTAGTAATCTGACAGATGGAAAAGAGTATCCTCGAGTCTTCCTGTGTACTCTGACGCAGAGACCATATCTACAGCGTAGTCAGGAAACACGTCCGCCGCTTTCATCGCATCGCCCAGAGACGAACCTTCCTGCAGCTTACCGGACATCTTCCCCAGAGCGGACGCCATCAGAGCTGACTCCTTTCCGGAATCCTCTTTCAGAAGGTCCGCGGCTTCGCTGACCGTTATGCCGGCTTTGATCATCATGCCCATATTCTCAAAGAATGAGCCAAGATCTTCATGTTCCAGCTTTATTCTGTTTCTGTTTTCAGAAGTCATTCGCTAAACTCCTTTCATATATGCATATCGCCTGTTCTTCTTTACTGCAGGCGTCTGCAGCCGTCAGTACTGATAAACGTCCTGGTAATTGGACCCGTCTCCTATGAACTCGCCGTTCTCCCCGTTCGCCGAGAATGTAAGGTCGAGTCTGCTCCACTTCTTAGCCGGCGCCTCGAACTCGACCGTCACCCAGCCATGCTTCTTGGTCTAGAACATGTTCCACGCGTGATAGAGGTCGTCCGGCGCCACATATCCGAATATTATCTTGGTCGGTATCCCCTGGCTCCTCAGCATGGAAGCCGCGAGGCTCGCATAATCAAAGCATATGCCTTTCCCTGACTTGAGTATCTTGTCAGGCTCCGGGATGTATCCCGACTCCACTGTCGACGCAAGGTCGTAATCGTATTTCACATTCTTGCATACATAGTCGTATACTTTGGATATAAAGTCGCTTTCACTCGAGGACTGCTCTGCCATCTCACGCGCGACCTTTACGCAGTCTGATTTTTTATTGTAGTTCGCGTACTGCCCCGGCCTTATGAACGGCTGGAATTTATCTTTCAGCTTCACGTCCACCTGACAGGCATAAAGCTCGTAGTAGGAATTCCCTTCGACGTTCTTCATGACCTTGACTGTGTAGTTCCCGTTGCCGCACTGAAGCGGATAGATCTGCGGTTTCCCCTGGGCGGCGTCATATGTGTACGTATCCTTGTCTTTCAGCACCTGTACTTTTATTCTGGCGTCGCTGTTGACGAGTACTGAGATGTAGCCGCTTGAAGCTTCCGACGTATCGACCTTTGCTTCTGCGTTCCCCTGCGCGTTCTCCTCATGGAAGACGGAGTCCCTGAATTTCGGTATCTTGTAGTCTCCGGGCTTGCCCTTCTCTTCCTGCTTCGATGAAGCGGAACCTGAACCGCCCGGACTTCCTCCTGCGCCTGAACCGCACGCTGTCACCGTGAATGCTAACAGAAGCGCCGTTATGCATGCTATGAACTTGTTTACTTCTGCTCTTGTCAAAGCTGATACCAGCGGCCTCCCTGCTCACGCCGTCCGGCAATACCGTACGGTTTGAAAAATATCCTATTTTTACATTTATACTATACTACTACAAGAACAAAAATAAAAGATATTTTGTGACGGTCTGTATGACACAAAATATTTTATCATTCCCGCCGAAAACCCGTGTAAATGTCCCTATACATGTATATAATGGAAACAATAGATCCTATATAATTCATATTGTGAGGCATCATTGTGGAAAGAACAGTTTCAGACGCATTTAAGGAAGTGTTCGGTCAGGATGAGGGATATCCTGCAGGATCAGATCCGGTGCGGTGTTTCGCGCCCGGACGTGTCAACCTCATCGGCGAGCACACAGATTACAACGGCGGGCATGTTTTCCCATGCGCGCTTACGCTTGGGACGTACGGCGTATGCCGGAAGCGAAGCGATCGCAGGATAAGGCTTTATTCTGTCAACTTCCCGGAAACAGGGATCATAGAAACGAACCTTGACGATATGACACCCGGCGAAGACCATGGCTGGGAGGCTTATGTTAAAGGAGTGATATGGGCTTTCATGAAGCGTGAGAGCAGCGCTGCCGGCTGTGCGGCTGGCAGTGTTGCTACTGACAGCAACGCATCCTGTGATGCGTCCGGCTGTGCAATCGACAGAGGCCTTGACATCATGATTGGCGGCAATCTCCCTGCAGGCGCAGGGCTGTCTTCTTCAGCCTCAGTAGAGGTTTTGATCGGCGTGATGCTGAGAAAACAATTTGGACTGGATGTGAGCAACGAAGAGATCGCTTTGATCGGTCAGCAGGCGGAGAACGACTATGTCGGCATGAAGTGCGGGATAATGGACCAGTTCGCGTCGGCAATGGGAAAGGCGGATTCGGCGATCTACCTCGATACGGCGACGCTTGAATATGAATATGTTCCGCTGAATCTCGGGAGCCGGAAGCTTGTAATCACGAACACCAACAAGAAACACTCTCTGGCGGATTCGGCGTATAACGACAGGCGGCGGGAATGCGAGAAGGCGCTTCATATCGTTCAAAGTGAAGAGGCGCTTGGGATCCTGCAGCGTCCGGCGGATACAGTTACAGCGCTAGGCGACCTTACGCCCTCTGAGTTCGGGAAAATTCAGAATCTTATCAAAGATCCGGTACTTCTAAGGAGAGCGCGCCATGCCGTGACGGAAAACCAGCGTACAAAAGACGCGGTCGAGGTACTGAAGGCCGGTGACCTCGCTGCGTTCGGGCAGCTTATGAAGGAATCGCACATCTCGCTGAGGGACGACTATGAAGTGTCCTGTCCGGAGCTTGACTGTCTGGCTGAGACCGCATGGGATGTGCCCGGCGTGATCGGTTC
>CAYMBU010000015.1:6539-8752 GCA_964388765.1 uncultured Eubacterium sp. | reverse complement strand
TGTCTTCGACTGACTTCAGTGGATGTTCCTGGCCCTTTTGGCGGCAGAAAGAGTAACTGCGGATTCGGCGGCTGCACAGTATCTATCGTTGAGGCAGACGCAGTTGATCGCTTCAAAGATGTCGTTGGGAATGAATACCGCAGAAGATTCGGGCACGACTGCACTTTCATAATAGAATCTGCCGGAGATGGTCCGAAGGCCGAAGCTCTGATTTAAGCTCGCCAGAGATGCCCGGAGGCCGAAGCTCTGATTTAAGCTGTAACGGGCTTTTACGGTGCAGGCGTATGATTTGTCGGCCGATGCTGCCGATCATCAAAAACCGTAGTGTATACCTTTCTGGACTTTTTCTGCTAAAAGTATTGGAAATACAGAAAAATCATCAAAAAGGTATACTCTTTCAAAGGCAAAACCCTTAAAATCACGTCAAGTGAGTATACCTTTTGAGCAAAAAAATATAAAAACCGCTACTTTTCTTGCAAAAATTGCAAAAAGGTATACCCTTAAACAAACCACTTAGACCAGGCAAAAGGGAATACGAGGCAAAAGTAAAGATGAAAAGTAAGATGAACGCTGTCAACGCACTTATTGAATATGCTGTAAACACAGGATTGATCGAACCTATGGAACGGAACTGGGCCAGAAACGCAGTCCTTGATGTTCTAAAGCTAGACGCGGTGCCGGACGGGCTCGAAATCGAGGCAGATACTCTGGATGCACAGCCTGCCGGCGAAATGGAACCCAGTACGGATAACGCTCCTGAGCTGCACGAGATACTGGACATACTTCTGGACGATGCTTTCAAACGTGGCGTCATCCCGGAAAACTCGGTGGTGTACAGAGATCTCCTGGATACAGAGATAATGGGGAGACTCACACCGCGTCCATCTGAGGTGGCATCAAAGTTTTACAAATTGTATACAAACGCCGACACTGATGGCAAAGACGGCGGCAGCATCGACAATAGTACTGGCTGGGATGGGTCCGGAAGCGACAGCGGCAACACTGATGGCAAAGACGATAGCAACAGCGTCTCATGCAACCCTATGGCTGCGACAGACTGGTTCTACCGCTTCAGCCAGGACACCAACTATATACGGCGCGACCGTATGGCAAGGGACGTGCGGTGGAAGGTCGACACTGAATACGGAGAACTTGATATCACGATCAACCTTTCCAAGCCTGAGAAGGATCCGAGGGCGATCGCGGCAGCGAAGATGCTTCCCGCTTCGGACTACCCGAGGTGCATGCTTTGCGCTGAAAACGAGGGCTACGCGGGGCGCCTCAACTATCCGGCTCGCCAGAACCACAGGATCATACCTGTGAAAGTCGACGGCATGGACTGGTTCCTGCAGTACTCTCCTTATACCTACTACAACGAGCACTGCATAGTTTTCAACAGCGAGCACGTACCGATGAAGATCGACCGCGCCTGTTTCAGAAAGCTGCTCAGCTTCGTTTCGCAATACCCTCACTACTTCGTTGGCTCCAACGCCGATCTTCCTATCGTCGGAGGCTCTATCCTCGCGCACGATCATTTCCAGGGCGGGCGGTATGAATTCGCCATGGCAAAAGCCCCGATAGAGAAAGAAATAAAGTTCGAGGGTTTTGATGATGTGAAAGCAGGGATCGTAAAATGGCCGATGTCTGTTATACGCATTTCGTCGCCTGACCCGGAGCGGCTCATCGAACTTGCAGACAGGATCCTGACCGCATGGCGCGGATACACAGACGAGAGCGCGTTCATTTACGCCGAAACAGATGGGGAACCGCATAACACGATCACCCCAATCGCAAGATGGCGTGCGGACAGAGCCGAAGGCGCCGATAAATGCGACAGATCCGAAGGCACCGACAAATACGCAGGAAGTTTTGAGCTGGATCTCGTGCTCAGAAATAATATCACGACTGACGAGCACCCGCTCGGGGTCTTCCACCCGCACGCAGAGCTTCATCATATAAAGAAGGAAAACATCGGACTGATAGAGGTGATGGGACTCGCGGTCCTGCCGGGCAGACTGAAGGCAGAGCTCACAAGAGTCGCAGAGATACTTGCAGATCAGGTGCCGCAGAACTCATCGCCGGAACATAGCTCCATAGAAAATGGCGCAAAGTCAGACGACAGCTCCACAGACAACAGCGTGGCACAAGCCGACAGCGCGCTTCTGGAATTGCTCAGAAGCGACCCCCTTACAGAAAAACACGCAGACTGGGCT
>CAYMBU010000015.1:0-6529 GCA_964388765.1 uncultured Eubacterium sp. | reverse complement strand
GGGACATCATCCGAGAAGAGACCGGCAAAGTGTTTGCCAGAGTCCTTGAGGATGCCGGCGTGTACAAACGTACTCCAGAAGGACGCGACGCGTTCTTCCGCTTCATCGAATACGTGAACAGGTGAGCCGCAGCGGACAACTGCGCAGATCACACCTGATCACATCGGCACCATTGCAAATCTCAACAGATCGAGTAATGATACCCGTATGAGCGGCATCAATACCCGTTCGGATGATTCCGGTGCCAGTTCCAGGCTGTCTCAATTATCGTTTCAAGGTCGTTATAGCGCGGATCCCATCCCAGGATGGAACGCGCTTTTTCTGATGACGCAACGAGCTGCGCAGGGTCGCCCGCCCTCTTCGGGCATATCTCCGCCGGGATCGGATGGCCTGTAACGCGGCGGGCAGTCTCTATTACTTCCTTCACCGTGAAGCCTTCGCCGTTCCCCAGATTGAACACGTCGCTTTCGCCGCCGTTCATCAGATAATCCAGCGCGAGTATATGCGCGTCGGAAAGATCGCACACGTGGATATAGTCCCTGATGCAGGTGCCGTCTCTGGTCGGGTAATCGTCGCCGAAGACGGATATCGCCTCGCGCTTCCCGAGCGGGACCTGCAGGATCAGAGGTATCAAGTGCGTCTCAGGATCGTGCGCCTCACCTATCTCTCCAGACGGATGCGCGCCGCAGGCGTTGAAATACCTGAGCGCCACGTAATGCAGATCATGGGCGCCTCCAGTCCACTTCATCATCTTCTCGATAGCAAGCTTCGTCTCACCGTAGCAGTTCGTGGGTTTTGTCCGGTCCGACTCAAGGATAGGCACACGCTCCGGCTCCCCGTACGTCGCCGCGGTCGACGAGAAAACGATATACTTCACGCCGTTCCTGACCATGGCTTTGATCAGCGAAAGAGTGCCGCTGAGATTGTTGTCGTAATACTTGAGCGGCTTCTGCATGCTCTCCCCGACCTGCGAGAACGCGGCGAAATGGATCACTCCGCCGATGTCCTCCGCCTGAAACAGCTCGTTCAGCGCGTCGCCGTCATGTATGTCAATGTTGTAGAACTTCGCGTCAGGGTGCACCGCCTCGCGGAAACCCGTCGACAGGTCGTCAAGCACCACCACCTCGCGGCCGGCCTCGATCAAAGCCCTCACGGCGTGTGACCCGATGTATCCCGCGCCTCCCGTAACCAGGATCTTCATGTCAAACCTCCAGTCCAGTTTTATCTCTTCATCTTTGCTCTCATATTATCATCAAAGCCCTTCTGTGGCAAGACGGCGCGCTGGGAACACAGGCGCAGTCATAATATGTTCCGCATATATAAAAATATGCTATAATCTATTAACAGACATCGGGGAAGGTTTAATATGATCGAGACGATCGACAACGCGATACAGCTCATAGTGACCGGCGCGTGCACGGTCATCGCTTTTGTGAACGCGGTGCGCTTAAGAGAACGCGCCTGGACTTTGCTTGGCCTGTTCTCGGGGATATTCTTCCTCGGAGATCTGTACTGGGAGCTGTACCTCGTATTCTACAGAACAACTCCGCGCTATTCGTACATAGCTGACTTCAGCTGGTACGCGGCGTATCTGTTCCTGATCATGCTGACAGTTTACGTCAGGAAAGAGAGGAAGCCTTTCCGGCCGTGTCACTGGTCTTTTGTCACGATCCCTGTCTTTACCGTCGGGTCCTGTCTGTTTTTCATGCAGCGCGGCGACTATGCCAGCAACATAGTAAGCATGGTCCTGATGACGCTCATCCTCGTTTCTATCGCCGGCGAGCTGTTTTCCGCCCGGAAAGATGAACAGAACGGACCCTCAAGGCGCCGGTTTTCCTTCGTTGTTCTGCTGTTCTGTATCGCTGAGTACGGAATGTGGTTCACGTCATGCTTCTGGGCCGGCGACACGATATGGAACCTGTACTTCTGGTTCGACTACCTGCTGTCGCTCACTTTTATCCTGTTTGTCTGCAGTGTCAGAAAGGTGGTGGAAAGATGAATTATATCGAGAACATCTTTATCTGCCTTGTCGTGCCGCTTTTCATCGCTGCTCTCTGTATGAGGGACAGAGGACGTAAGATGATGCTGTTCCTGCTCGCGGGCATGACGGCGTGTCTTCTGTCCTCATATATCAATACATTCGTCGCTGTCGCGAAAGGCATGGACGCTGTTTCTGCCTCTATGGAAATGTCGCCGATGATCGAGGAAATGATAAAATTCCTTCCGATCCTGTTTTACGTGCTCGTATTCGATCCCGAGAAGGAGGACCTCGCCGACAGCGTGCTCATGACATCAGTCGGGTTCGCTACCTTCGAGAACGCTTGCTATCTGACCAGCAACGGAGCAGATCAGTTTATCCATCTTCTTATCCGCGGATTCGGGACAGGCGCGATGCATGTGGTGTGCGGCTTCCTGTTTGCCGTCGGCCTGCTCTACCTCTGGAAACAGGCGTGGCTCAGGATAACCGGAACCATTGGACTGCTTTCGATTGCCTCGACCTATCACGGGATCTACAATATCCTTGTGTCCCAGACGGGTACCGCGGCTCTGATCGGCTATCTGATACCAATGCTCACAGTGATCCTGAGCCTGCTTTTCTTTCACAACTCTTCTTTGTTCAAAGACTGATTATTTCTTTCCAGACCTGATAAGTATGGCAGTGATCATCACGCCTATGAAGAATGCTCCAAGGGCGACGATGACGTAGCCTCCGATGCTGTCGCTCAGCAGCGACGAACCGGCGAAGCGGCTTCCTGAAACGGCATGGGCCATCTTATCTGTCTTCAGTATCAGGAATGCCAGAAAAACAGCAAGCAAAACCGACATGCCGCCTGATCCGGCAAGAATCCTCCATATCCTCTGCCTTTCCAGCCTCCCGGCCCTACTGTGAAGTTCTTTTATTCTTTCTTCGGTCGTTCTCATCCAGCCACTCCTTCGCTTTACTGTCTTATGCTGAATCAGGCCGTACTGTCCTGACGTTGCTGCAGCCCTGCCGCCTGACTATAGTCCCGCCGTCTACTTTACAGTGACTCTAACAGTCTTCCAGACGCCGTTTGCCGCATAGACGTAGATCCTGCAGGTTCCTTTGGCTTTGGCTTTGATCTTGCCCTTCCTGTTGACCGACGCGATCTTATTGTTGCTGCTCAGATACCTGAGCTTCGGAGCAAAGCCTGAAGGAATGAGCTTACTGTTCTTTTTCAGCTTTTTCACGGCCGCCTTGATCTTATACGTCTTGCCGGCCTTTAGCGACACTTTCGCCTTCTTCACTGTAACGCTCTTCGCGTTCGTGTACTTCTTCGTGCCGCCGGATGTATACGCGTAGACCGCCGGGCTCATTTTCACATACGTCTTCTTTCCGTCTCTCATTACGTACGCTTTAACAAAGGCCTTGTAGGCTGTCTTCTTTTTCAGGCCCTTCTTCGTCCACTTGAGCGTTTTGCTGCCTATGATGGTCTTGACCTTCTTCGGCGTCTTCCTGCCTTTTACCAGGAAGACGTCGTAGCCTTCCGCGCCTTTGATCTTGCTCCATTTGAATACGAGGCGGTTCTTGCCTTTGGATGTCATCTTCGCCATCAGAGTGCCGCTGACTTTCACGGCCGGCGCAGGTGCTTTTGCGTACGTGTATGTGTAAACTGTATCTTCCGTGACAGCCGTTTCTGTGTCAGGCGTAACGTCCCAGCCGCCTTCCTGATATCCGCCGTCCGGCCTGCCGCCTGCCGCAGGGATCTGGTCTTCGGTCAGTTTCAGTTCGTCGCCCTCAAAACCGGTAAGCATGACTTCTCTGTCGGCCGTCGCTTCTTCGCCTTCACCTTCGGTCCATGAGCCGTTCACGACTCTGAATGTCACCTTGGCGCCGACTGCATCTTTTCCGGCGTAGGTATATGTGTACGTCGTATTGTGTGTGATCGATGTTCTCGTATCCGGCGCAGCGTCCCAGCTGCCTTCCTTATATCCGTCATCCGGCTTGCCTCCGGCCGCAGGGATCTGCCTTTGTGAAAGGTTCAGCGTCTCGCCTTCATAACCAGTCAGGATGACCGTCTTGTCCGCGGTCGTGCCGTCGTCCCAGGCGCCGTTCACTGCTTTGAATGTGACCCTGTACGATATTGGCTTCGGGATATTGACCTTCTTCAGCTCGCTTGCGTAGTCTGTCGTATTATCTTCGCCGCACTGCTCGCTGAAGACGTAAAGATGATCGCTGCTCCCTATCTTACCTTCGGTGTTGACCGTGACTTTGCCTGATGCGTCGTCGTCAGACACACAGTTCAGGATCCTCCCGTAGTATGTGATCCTCGCGTCTGCGCTGGTTATCGGCTTGTCGGTGACGATCGCCGAGATATATTCGTTACTCCCGGTCGCGGCGCCTTTATAAGTGATCGATACGCCCTTCTCCGCATGCTCGACTCCGGTAATGGCAAAGCCCTCATGAGCGCTGTCTTGTACAGTCACTTTCCATTCGTTTCCGCTGTTGATACGGTCAGATTGCACTTCAAGCGCATCTGCACCTGTAGTGCCCGAAGATTTACCGCCTGAAGCCTCCGACGTAAAGAGTATCTTGCTCATGTCAAGATAGAAGGCGCAGTGATAATCGTTAAACGGCCCATTCCAGACCTGTTCACCTACACGGTTGATTGTACCGGTCCCGCCCTCGACAAATGCGGCGTTATTTACGTTGATCCCCGGAGTACGCAGCCACCAGTCATAATTATATGCTTTTCTGATATCTTCTGACAGCGCATTTGCTTCAGCACAGGAAAGCGGCCAGATATGCGCATCCATATCATCGCCTGTTATACCGTTTCCATAGTAATCGAGATCCCCTCCATATGTCGCCTCTCCACCTGTAAGAATTCTGGCAAGGACCGCATTCTGTTCCCCGGTGGATAATCTGCTCCATACGCCGGTTTCTCCATCGAGAGCATCCCGGATCGCGCTGCTGCTGTATTCGCTTGTACCGGTCCACGAAGGATTATATGAGCCATATCCTGTATCGCTTTTTGATAACAGCGTCACTGTGCCTTCCGGATAAAGGGCTGTTTCCTGTCCATCTGCAGTTGTATATTGCAGGATCCCGTTTCCATCCTTGCCGTCATATGCGGTCACGTACCATGCGTTCCCGCCAAAGCGCAGTATCTGCGCATCCTTCGTATTAGCGTTCTGGGCCAGCGCACCTGTGCCGGGCACCAGCGCAAGCGCCGCATATGTATAGGTATACGTTGTATCTTCTGTGATCGCTGTATCCGCGTCCGGCGTCACGTCCCAGTTTCCTTCGGCGTGAGCGCTGTCCGGCTTGCTTCCGGCCGCCGGGATCTGATCCTCTGCCACCTTCAGGGTGTCGCCCTCATAGCCGGTCAGCGTTACTTCCCTGTTGTCTGCCGCGTCTTCACCTTCACCATCGTTCCATGCGCCGTTTACTACTTTGAAGGTGACCTTATATGATATTGGCTTCCGCTCGAACAGGACCTTCTTATATGCCGCATCGTCTGCGTTTTTCAGTTCGCGGGCAGTCTCGCTGATGTCGATGACTTCTTCTCCCTCGGTTCCGTCAGCATCAGTCCAGCCTTTTCCTTTTCTTGCGTTACTGACTTTGCCAATGACGGCACTTGTCTTACCGGACGCTTCTACACTATCAGCGTCACTTCCGATTATTAATCTGCCGCCGTCACAATCAATACCGTAACTATCATCGTCAGCAGCATCGCCGGCTGCAGTCACCTTGCCGCCTTCTATTTTTACTGTACCGTAATAACAGTTTATGCCACGACTCCGTACGCCTTTTCCGCCTTTTGCATTTACTGTTCCGCTCTTTATAGTAAAATTATTGCCGCCGATGGAAATACCATCGCTGTAGTCTGCAGAACCTGTAGCTGAAGTATCTGCAGCAGTTACATTCAGTGTGCCGTCGCCCTCAACAGTTAAACTGCCGTTGCCACAACATATACCATATGAACACCCATTATCACCTATTCCTGTCGTTGTCAGATTGTTGGTTCCCTTAAGTACTATTGTTAATCTGTCATAAGGTCCATATTCAATCGAGTGCCCCACGCCTGACTGGTCCGTACCTCCTCCCGGCCCTCTATAACTATACCCATCCAGCGTCAGCGTCTTTGTTGAATCATCATAGCTTGCCTTGCCGGAGTACTCGGCGTACCCTTCCGCTGCCGGAATGTCTTCACAGTTCGCGCTGGTGACCTGTGTGCCGCCTACCCAGAGATCGTATACAACATCATCACCGGCAGGTGTATCATCTGCGAATGCCATCTGCGGCAAAAATGCTGCCATCATCGCAAACATCAGCGATATGGCAAGTATCTTCGCCGTTCGTTTATTCCAATTCGTTTCCATCTTTTTCTCCCTTCAGCAAAAAACATCTGATACGCAGGTCATACCGCAAGGCCTGCTGTTTGCTCTTACATAAATAAAGATACCTGAGCCGTGACTTTTCCCGGCCCGGCTGAATAAAAAAAGACCCCGGCTTGATTGCAAAACTAACTTCTGGTTTCCTGACGTGGTCTATTTTTTGCTTGAC
>CAYMBU010000014.1:13301-19734 GCA_964388765.1 uncultured Eubacterium sp. | reverse complement strand
TGGGGCGATCTGTATCCGTGCCACCAGTTCGTCGGCGAAGAGCAGTTCAAAATGGGCGACATCTGGAATGGTATCGACCGCGAGGACATAAAAGAAGAATTCAAGATGTGCAACGTGTACGCACGCGAGGAATGCCGCAAATGCTGGGCAAGGCTTTACTGCTCGGGCGGCTGCGCGGCCAATGCGTATCACGGAACAGGGTCGGTGACCGGGGTATACGAATACGGATGCGACCTTTTCAGAAAGCGTATAGAATGCGCACTCATGATGAAGGTGGCGGAGTCCGAAATGAACGCAGAGGAGGCGCAGGATGAGGATAAATAAATATCTGGCCGACGCCGGTATCTGCAGCAGAAGGAAGGCTGATGACCTTATCGCAAATGGTAACGTCAGCGTGAATGGCGTGACTCTGACTAAGCCTGGATATGACGTTCAGGAAGGTGACGACGTACGTGTAAGCGGGAGACCTGTCAAAGCCGGCGGCCAGAAAGTCTACTACCTGCTCAACAAGCCGATCGGCTGTGTGACTTCAGTTTCGGACGATGTCGGAAGGCTGACTGTGATCGATCTTTTTGATGATACGGACGCGAGACTGTTCCCGGTCGGAAGGCTGGACTACAATACGAGCGGAGTTCTGCTGGTGACGAACGATGGGGATTTTGCTTATCACCTGACGCATCCCAAGCATAACATCGATAAGCTGTACCGCGTCAGGATAGCCGGGCAGATCAGCAAGGAGGATATCTCCAAGCTCCGCCACGGAGTCGATATAGGCGGATTTACAACATCGCGGGCACGTGTGGATCTCGTAAGTTGGACGAATCATTCGACACTTCTGGATGTGACCATACATGAGGGTAAGAACAGACAGGTGCGTCGTATGTTCGAAGCTGTCGGCAAGCACGTTGAGGAGCTGACGCGTCTCGAGTTCGCCGGACTCGGATTGGGGCATCTCAAGCCGGGCCAGTACAGAAAGCTTAATCCGAATGAAGTCTCAAGGCTGATGAATCTGTAGTGTATCGACGGCAATAAACAGATAATCGATAGACATGTGATGAGCATGTCTATTTTTTTGTGCAGTGATGGAAGCGGCTCGGAGATCAGCGCAGTTAGGAGCGGTACATCGTGGTGGCAGATACGAAAACGGTGGTGGCGCAGGCACCAATTGGTGATGACAGACGTCCGAATGAGAGACTTTGATGGTGGCAGATACGGAAATAGTGGTGTCACAAGCACCAACGAGAGCTTACAGAAGGTACTTTATCGCTTTAATGCGATTTTTTAAAGGTTGAATATTGTTTGAAAATAATGTAATATTCTGTATAGTGAGTAACTATATCCATAAACAAACCTATGTTACGGAGGCATGTAAATGGGTGAAAGACTTGAAAAGCTGTTCACACTGACTGACATCGAAAATCTGGACGGAGCTCCGGTAACGATAGAGGCCGGCGGTCTTATCAAAGACAATAAGACCGGGCGTGTGATAGCCAGGATGTATCTGAAGAACTGCTCCGACAGACCGCTGAATTCTGTCCTTGTAGGATTCAAGCCTAAGGGAGAAGGCGGACGTACGATCTCCGGAATGCGTGATTATCTGTATAACGCAGCAGGAGTGCCGGTTGGAGAAATCTTCGGTGATCAGACAGGTATTCTTTTTGATAATAATGAAACAAAATCATTCTCGGCAGATGTAGAAGAAGTCGACTTTGAAGATGGCGAGTACTGGGATGCTGCCGAGGCGAAGAAAGAAGCAGAAGAGCTTAAGCTTATTGTTCCGGAAGAAAAGGAACATGAAGAAGTTCCGGAGATGTGGGAGAAGCCGGTCGAAAAAGCCGCTGCTCCTGCAGTCTGGGAAAACGAAGAGCATAGCGATGAGCCGCACTCTGCCGATATTTACGGAGCTGCAATAGTCAAGCAGAAGATGGAAGAGCCGGATGACGGCGACTTCATGCCTGCAAGCATGGAAACAAGACAGCTCCAGCACGCGGAAAGACCTGAACTGGAAGAACAGACAGAGGCATATAGACAGGATCAGGAAAAAGCAGTTATAAATCTTGAGGGTCCTGCTGAAGAACAGCCTGCGATAGAGCTTGGAGGTCCGGTTGCTGCTGAAGAACAGCCTGCGGAAGCTCCTGCAGAGGCAGTCGAAGAACCGGCTGAAGAGTCTGTTGAGGAAGCAGCGCCTGTTGCCGAACCGGAAACAGAATATGAAGAGGCACCTGAAGAAGAGCCTACTGTTGAAGAACCTGAAACTGAGCCTGTGGCAGAAGAAGTTGAGCCAGAGATAGAGCCAGTGGTTGAGCCTGTAATCGAAGAGGCTGAGCAGGCTGAGGAGACTGCAGAGGAACCTGTTGCTGAAGAAGAACCGGAAAAGGAGGCAGGTCCTGTCAGACTTGCTGATATGTACGGCGGTGCAGTGACCGCATCTGGATTGGCGACATATGCTGCTCAGTATGGCAGACAGTTTGAAAAGTCTGAAGAAGCTCAGCACGCAGCTGCGCCTCTTGCCGAACCGGAAATAGAATCTGAAGAGGCACCGAAAACATAGGAGCCTGCAAGAGAGGAGCCTGTAGCAGAACCGGCAGAAGAGCCAGTCGCTGAAGAAGCAGAGCCGGCAGAGGATCTTGAACCGGCCGAAAAAACCGAACCTGAAGCTGAAGTGCCTGTCGAGGAGCCTGAGCCGGAAGTTACATCTGAGCCGGAAGTACAGAAGGTTCAGGAAACGGAAGAAAGCGATCAGTGGGCCGGATACAGTGCATCATATCCTGCAATTTTCCCTGTACAGAAACATGAACGTGAACAGGAAGAAGTAAAGAAATCTGAGCAGGCAGCAGAAGAATCTGTTGCTGAGCCTGCAGTTGAACCTGAGGCTGAGGCAGCGGAGCCTGCACTTCAGGAGGCTGCACCGAAAGCTGAGCCTGAACCAGAGACAGCAGAACAGCCGGCAGAGGCAGAAGCCGCAGGAGAGCATGTTCCATCAATAGAAGATACGATCGAGCTTCCTAAGGCAGTAGCTCCGGAGAAGGGTGAAGAGACAGCAGGACAGATCCTGTCTGCAGTCGAAACTGCCGCAGAGACGGAAGCTGAAACGACTGAACCGGAAGCAGAAGCAACAGAGACCGGAACGACTGAGGCAGCGGATACTGAAACAGCTGAGGCAGAAGCGGAAGAGAAGCCTGCGCAGCATCAGAAGGCAGATGTTGTCTTTGCTGCGGAGAACGAAGTCATTCCGTCGATCGTTGGCGACAACAAAGAAAAAGCGCTCACCGGGGAAGACCACAGCGGGCGCAATCTGTTGAATATAATCGTGTTCGGAGGTATCGCGCTGATCATCCTGCTTGTACTTCTTATAAAGATGTAATGTAGCCAAGCGCTTTTATGAAGCTTCCGAGATCATCGGCGGAGCCGAACATGGCTCTGGCCATCTGGGGTTTACCACCGCCCTTGCCTGAAAAGGCAGGGGCGTTTTCTTTTCCGAGTTTTCCGCAGTCGAGCGACTGTGAGACCAGTATCGCGGTATTCTCTCCGTTACTGACGAGGATCGTAAGGTCAGGGCGTTTGAACGCGCCGTCATTATCAGCTTTCTCCAGCCTGTCCAGCTGCTTGACGATCAGGAGCAGGTCGTTTGTTGATAGGTCATCGTAATATCTTACGTCAAGAGCCTTGCCGCATGTCATTATGGACACGGCTTCTGTATGCGCGATGTTCTGAGTCATCGTATAGAGTCTGTCGTGGAGTTCCTGTGTCTTCTGCTGAGACACGGCGAATTTGGCGGTCAGGTCGTCGTATCCTGCCGACAGCTCACATGAGATATCGTACATATCGTCGAGCCTGTTCTGATAATGCCTGAATGCGCGCTCACCGCACTCCAGACAGATGCGGGACATTCCCTTGTTCGGTTCGATCTTGTATATCTTTATCATCCCTACCTGACCCGCCGAAGATGGATGTGTGCCGCAGCAGGCGACGCAGTCGTAAGGAGCTTCCGGGTCTCCGACGGTGATGATCGAGATATCTTCGTCGAAAGCAAGCGCTTTTCTGAGCGGCAGTTTTTCTGCCTCAGCGCGGGTATCAAAGTGCGAGCGGGTGACCGGCGCGTCAAGCCATATGACGCGGTTCGCCTCGAGCTCCGCCTGCTCTGCCATTTCCCATGTCACACGGTCAAAATGATACAGCCCCATCCTTTCCTGAGCGTCTTGATCAAAGCCAAGATCGATCGTTATGTAATCCTCGCCCATGTGGAAGCCTTTGTTCACCGCGCCGAAGAGTCTGTAGAACGCGCCTGACAGTATATGTTCTCCGAGATGCCGCTGCATATTGTCAAAGCGGTGATCCCAGTCGATCTCAAGCAGCATCCTGTCGCCTGGTTCAGGCGCAGGCAGTCCGGATCCGTATCTGAGCACATGCCACACGATCCCTTCTTTCTCCTGTACGTCTGTAACAGAGAAAGCATGCTCGTATCCGTCGGCGAATGTGGCCTTGCCGGTATCTGCGCTCTGGCCTCCTCCTTCGGGGAAGAACACCGTCTGATCAAAACTCACGATGCACATCTGTTCGTCATCGGATGCGGACGGATGTTCGCCACGGACAGCGGTCACGACCGCCTCGCAAGACCTCAGATATACGTTATTTTCATACAATTTTAAGGTTTTCATAATGTCCTCCGGGGACGTCAAAAAAAATTTTGTAAAAGAACAAAAAATGTGGATAACTTTATATTGACAAAATTTTTGTCGTCTGCAAACCAGTATTTGCAAAGGGCGCATGGATTTACATTATCCACATGCATAAGTTGATAAAAATCCGTGCGCACTGCTTCCGGTATGTGGATAAGTCCAGAGCATCCGCAAATATCAACATGCTCGGGTCTTAAGAAACATATGTTCATAAAACGAACAGATGTAGACATAAAACCGGCTGGTTTTTATTCATCAGGTCCCTTCGTTATCTCCGCCACGAAGTCGTTGAAGTCATCGTAGCCGCTTGAAAGGAACTGTGCCATGACAGGCTCATTGAACTCATAGTTTCCCTTCAGCTGGAGAGTCGTATGTATCGGAGAGAAGACAAGGTCAAGCTCCAGCATGGCCATGTCATGCTGAGAATTCGCGGAACAGATGAACTGCCCGGTAGAAGTCAGATGATATATCCCGAATATGTCATCGTATAATCTGTAGTCTCTTGTATCGACGTGATTGTTGTCCGGCCTGAACAGCATATATGAAACGCCGTCGTTCTCCTCGACCATGGTGGACCGCTTGGTAAGGGGAGTGGAGTCCAGGCTGAGTTCTACCGGTCCGGCAGGAGACTCGTAGACCATGACAAATTCTGAGTGCGACATGGTCATGAAGGCCTCCGTGTCCGAGATACGCATCCTGGAAAGCCTTTTGTACGACGATACGCATTTGGCCATGCCGGCAGAGGCAGCTTCTTCTTCAGCTGACAGGCCTATCTCAGATATCCACATCTCATAGCCGTCATCCCGCTCAAGGAGAGATTCACATTCGGCATGGTTCTTATCTTTCCATGTGATCTTGTTCCTGTATACGGTGTAAAGAGTTCCCTTTGCAGGCGAGTCTTTGGCGCCGAGCTTTCCGTCCGAAAGATACCGGATCCCGGTCTCGTCGCTGTCCGCTATTCGCATCATGAAGTAGTTGACGGTCTCGTTGGCGGAAAGAGGGGATTTGCAGATCTTACGGAAGAGTGATGTCCTGCTGTCGGCGCTGAGTTCTATATCTTCAGCCAGCATTTTCGACAGACGTATCCCGATCCTTGCAGGCGCCTCGCCGGTCTTTTTGTTCACGCGAAGGAAGTCCTGGATAAGAAAGAGTGCTTCTTCCTCGGATATTCCGAACTTCTTTCCGCCCAGTCCTCCGGCAAAAGAGATCTCCGCCTCGCGCAGCTCTTTCTCATCGTCGCCCGTTATCTCCTGGAATCTTTCAAAGCCCGTATCGACGGCGTCAAAATAGAAGAACTGGTGTATATCTGTACCCAGCCTGTCTTTCCACCTGATGCACATCGCATTCACGCCCATGAGCCTTGTATCGGTGATCCACGCCGAAACGAAGGTATAAGGCCTCTGTTCCTCTTCCTCGCGGGGACTGTCCCCGAGGCCGCCTTTTATCACTTTGAAAGGTGTGTCTGTCATACTCTCTCCTTATCGTCAAAGCCATTTATTTAAGTATAGCTTGAATCTTCCGTGATAACAAGGGTCGGGCACGCCAGACCTATTGACAATGACAGTGCAGATAGTATAATAATATCGTCCTTATCAAGAGTGGCTGAGGGAATAGGCCCTTTGAAGCCCGGCAACCTGAGAGATCGTAAGATCAGTCAAGGTGCCAAGTCCTACAGGTCCTACAGGATCTGAAAGATGAGGAATGATATCGAGTATGTCATGCCTTTTCTTTCGGTTAAGAAAAGGCATTTTTAC
>CAYMBU010000014.1:0-13291 GCA_964388765.1 uncultured Eubacterium sp. | reverse complement strand
ACTTGTGTTCATTGATGTAAGGACAGGGTATATATCAAACAGATGGAGCCATGCATTAATGGCTTCGCAGTTTACACAAGGAGAACGAAATGAAGAAACTCTTTACATCTGAATCTGTTACTGAAGGTCATCCTGACAAGATCTGCGACCAGATCTCTGATGCTATCCTGGACGCTATCCTGGAAAAGGATCCGTACGGCAGAGTCGCGTGCGAGACGACTACTATCACAGGATATGCGATGGTCATGGGTGAGATCAGTACAGAATGCTACATTGATATTCCGTCGATCGTAAGAAACGTCATCTGCGACATCGGATATGACAGGGCAAAATATGGTTTTGACGGCAGCACATGCGCTGTGCTCACGGCTATCGACGAGCAGTCGAGCGACATAGCGATGGGCGTGGACGACGCCCTTGAGCACAAAGAAGGTCTGATGAACGACGAGAAGGAAGCTATCGGAGCAGGAGACCAGGGGATGATGTTCGGATACGCGTGCAACGAGACGCCTGAGCTGATGCCGATGCCTATCTCTCTTGCCCATAAGCTTGCGAGGAAGCTCGCCGAGGTGAGAAAGAACAAGACGCTGCCGTATCTGAGACCGGACGGAAAGACACAGGTGACGGTGGAATATGACGACGGAAAAGTGGCGAGAGTGGACACTCTTCTCGTATCGACACAGCATGATCCTGACGTTACTCAGGAACAGATCAGGAAGGATGTCATCGAGTACGTCATCAAGCCTGTCGTTCCTGCTGAGCTCATGGACGACGAGACCAAGATCCTCGTGAATCCTACGGGAAGATTCGTCATCGGAGGACCTCACGGAGACTCGGGACTTACAGGACGTAAGATCATCGTAGATACATACGGCGGATACGCGCGCCACGGCGGCGGCTGCTTCTCGGGGAAAGACCCTACAAAGGTAGACAGGTCGGCTTCATACGCAGCGAGATATGTCGCGAAGAACCTTGTAGCAGCAGGACTTGCCGACAAGTGCGAGGTACAGCTGGCGTACGCCATCGGAGTCGCAAGGCCTGTATCGATTATGGTAGACACTTTCGGGACAGGAAAGCTTGACGATGAGAAGCTTGCAGACATTGTTCAGAAGCACTTCGACCTGAGACCTGCGGCGATCATCGAGACACTTGATCTGAGAAGGCCTATCTACAGACAGACCGCGGCTTACGGCCACTTCGGAAGGACCGACATAGACCTTCCGTGGGAGCATACCGACAAGGTCGACGAGCTTAAGGCCGAGCTGGACTAAAGCGGTTTCAAAACACAATTAGTACATAATAATGGCGAAAATCCCCGGAAATGTTCCTGTTTGTGAACAGTTTTTGGGGATTTTGGGTTGTTTAGGAAGAACTAATAGTTTAATATAATAACAAAGTAAATGTTTAAGAGGAAAGGAAATACATTGGGAGTTAAAGTAGCAAAATTCGGCGGCTCGTCCGTCGCGGACGGTATACAGCTTGAGAAGATGCGCAAGATCATCACGCATGATCCTGACAGGAGATACATTGTAGTCTCCGCGCCGGGAAAGCGTTTTGACGGCGACAACAAGATAACGGATCTTCTGTTCCTGTGCCTTACACAGATGGAGAACAACATTCCGTGCGATCAGATATTCCAGGTGATCTGCGACAGGTTCACTGCGGTCAAGCTCAACCTTGATCTCGATATCGATCTTACGGATGATTTTGATGAGATCCGTGAACGTATGCGTAACGGCGCGCCGAAGGATTATGTTGTCAGCAGGGGCGAATATCTTTCGGCTAAAATAGTGGCATGCTATCTGGGATACGACTTTGTTGACACCGAAGGACTTATCGTGTTTGACAAGCGCGGCCGCGTCATGCTGGACGAAACAGACGCAAGACTCGGCGAAGAGCTTGCTAAGCATGAACATGCGGTCCTGCCGGGATTCTATGGAACAAATGCCGAAACAGGCGAGGTGAAGACTTTCTCGCGCGGAGGCTCGGATATTACCGGCGCTCTTGTGGCACGTGCGGTCAAAGCCGACGTATATGAGAACTGGACAGACGTTTCAGGATTCCTGATGGCTGATCCGAGGATCGTGAAAAACGCAAAGCCTATCGGAAACATTTCATACATGGAACTCCGCGAGCTTTCATACATGGGGGCTTCAGTGCTGCATGAAGACGCGATCTATCCGGTGCGTCTTGCAGGCATCCCTATCAACATAAGGAACACGAACCATCCGGAAGATCAGGGCACGATCATCACTGCGGAACATGATCCTGAGGACAAGAGAGTCATAACCGGCATAGCCGGAAACAGGGACTTCACCGTTATCGCGATATACAAGAACACTCTGAACAAAGAGATCGGTTTCGTCCGCAGGCTCCTGTCGATCATTGAAGACCACAGGATCAACTTCGAGCACATACCTACGGGTATCGACACAGTTTCCATCATAATCTCCAACAAGGAGATAGAAGGGAAACTGGACGATGTCATCGAGGACATCAATCTCCAGCTGAAGCCGGATAACATAGACGTATACACAGATATCTCTCTGATCGCTACCGTCGGATGCGGAATGAGCTTCCGTCCGGGCGTATCCGCACTGCTGTTCGGCGCTCTTGCCAAGAACGACATAAACATCCGTATGATCGACCAGGGCTCGAGCGAAATGAACATCATCGTCGGAGTGGCGAACAAAGATTTCGAGTCTGCTATTAGGACGATCTATGAAGCGTTCAACGAATAAGATAATGTGTCATAAAACGGCCTTCCGCATATGCGGGAGGTCTTTTTTTGTTTTATGCGGCGGATGATATGGGGTATAATCAATATGTTGATATATTGAAAAGAAAGGTAATGGCAGATGAAGAATCTGTTCGGAAATCTGAAAAACTACAGACTGCAGGTATTCGTCATATTCCTGTTCCTTATGCTGCAGGCGTTCTGCGACCTGGCTCTGCCGAGGTACACGCAGGACATTATTGACGTGGGGATAATCAACCATGGCTTTGAAGGCGGAGTACCAGACAATATAACGCAGGCGGAGATAAACAGCACTCAGACTGAGTATCTCTGGAATACGGGCGGAAAGATGCTCATCATGGCGTTCATAATGTTCCTTGCGTCAGCGGTCGTGGCTTATATGGCATCAAAGATAGGCGCCGCGATAGGCAGGGATCTGAGGAGCAGAGTATTCGAACGCGTGATGTGCTATTCCAGCGCAGAGATGGACCAGTTCTCCACCGCGTCACTCATAACCAGGTGTACCAACGATGTTCAGCAGGTACAGCTCGTAATGACGATGATACTCAGGATGGTCCTGTACGCTCCTGTGATGGGTATGTGGGGCGTAGTGAATGTCGCAGCGACAGGATCCGGAATGGAATGGATCATCGTGCTTGCCGTACTTACTGTCATAGGGCTGGTATCCCTTATGATGTCTATCACTATCCCGAGGTTCAGGAAGATGCAGGAGCTCGTCGACGCGCTGAACAGAGTTGCAAGAGAGATTCTGACTGGACTGCCGGTCATCAGAGCGTTCGGAAGCGAGAAGATGGAAGAGGAACGCTTCGACAGGGCGAACAGGGACCTTACAGATACACAGCTCTTCACGACAAGGATAATGACTATGATGCAGCCGGGCATGATGCTCATCATGAACGGACTCATAGTGGCCATA
This sequence comes from uncultured Eubacterium sp., assembly GCA_964388765.1. GTDB lineage: Bacteria > Bacillota > Clostridia > Peptostreptococcales > Anaerovoracaceae > Aminicella. The sequence continues at coordinate 9,617 of CAYMBU010000014.1, read as the reverse complement.
ACGTGGACGGCTGCTCACAGGATAGACGACGGTGTCATGCAGGTAGGCCAGATGACGGCTTTCATCACATATTCGATGATGATCGTGCTCTCATTTCTCATGATGAGCATCATGTCGATACTGCTTCCGAGGGCGGGAGTCGCGGCAGACCGTATACAGGAGATCCTGGACACTAAGTCTTCGATCGGGGAGAAGGAAGAACCGGAGAAGATGACAAAGAGCGGCGGCGAGGTCGTGTTCGATCATGTCGGTTTCCGCTATCCGGGAGCTGAGGAGAACGCGCTGTATGATATCGACTTCACTGCCGAAGCCGGTAAGACTACGGCGGTGATAGGGAGTACAGGGTGCGGCAAAAGCACGCTTGTGAATCTGATCCCCAGATTCTATGACGTAACTTCAGGAAGCATCAGATTAAACGGTACAGACATACGCGATTTGAGCCTTGATGAACTCAGGCGTGCTGTGGGCTTTGTTCCGCAGAAAGGGATCCTGTTCTCGGGCACGATAGCAGAGAATATACGGTTCGGAGATGAAGGCGCCGGTGACGGGGAGATACGCGAGGCGGCGGATATAGCACAGGCTTCCGGATTCATAGATGAAGATGAAGATGGTATGGAAAGAGTCGTGTCGCAGGGCGGAAGCAATGTTTCCGGCGGACAGAAGCAGAGACTTGCCATTGCAAGAGCGATCGCTAAGAAACCGGACCTGCTGGTGTTCGACGACAGTTTTTCCGCGCTCGACATGAAGACGGATGCTGCGCTGAGGAAGGCTCTTGAAGAGAAGCTCGGCGGGATCACGAAGATAATAGTAGCGCAGAGGATAAGCACGATCGTCCACGCAGACCGGATAATAGTACTTGACGACGGCAGGATCGCCGGCAAAGGCACTCACAAAGAACTTATGGAAACGTGTAAAGTCTACCGTGAGATAGCAGAATCACAGCTTTCCGTAAAAGAGCTTGCCGACCTTGCGGAAGGAGGTGACTTCTGATGGCAGATGAAAAGATCGAAGTCAGAAAACCACCGCAGGTAGCGATGAGCAGAGGCCCTGGCGCGGGGATCGTACCCGGCGAGAAGCCGAAGAACCTGAGCGGAGCGCTTATCAAGCTGATCAGGTACATGGGAAAGGCGAGATACGCCGTTATCGTTTCCATGCTGTTTGCAGCGGGTGGAACTGTATTCCAGGTCGCAGGGCCGAAGATCATGGGCACGGCGACGACAGAGCTCGCGAACGGGCTCATCGCGAAGATGAACGGAAGCGGGAGCATCAACTTTGACAAGATATGGAACATACTCATGCTCACGCTTGTCATATACCTGACCGCAAGCGTGCTCAACATGATACAGGCACAGATCATGGCGGTCGTGACACAGAAGCTAGGGTACAGGATGAGGCGCGAGATCTCGGAAAAGATCAACAGGATGCCGATGAAGTACTTCGAGAGCAGGCCGTACGGCGACGTTCTCTCAAGGATCACAAATGACGTCGATACGTTCACACAGAGCCTGTCTCAGAGCGTGTCGATGATAATAATGTCTGTCACGACCATAGTCGGGACATTCATAATGATGCTCACGATATCGCCGCTGATGACGGCAGTCGCTCTCGTGATACTTCCGGTGTCAGGCGCTCTGGTCAGCCTCCTCATCAGATTCTCGCAGAAGCATTTCCGCACCCAGCAGGAATACCTCGGAACGCTGAACGGCAAGGTGGAAGAAGACTTTTCTGGGCAGCTCGTCATCAAAGCTTTCAGCAAAGAAGCGGGCATGATAAGAAGCTTTGAAAAGGATAACGAAGTCCTTTACGAATCGGCGTGGAAAGCGCAGTTCATATCTGGCCTCATGCAGCCTGTGATGTTCTTCGTGGGGAACCTAGGATATGCGGGTGTCGCGGTATCAGGAGGGTTCCTTGCGATAAAGGGCGTGATAGGGATCGGCGACATACAGGCTTTCATCCAGTATGTAAAGAATTTCACTCAGCCGCTTCAGCAGATAGCGCAGGTGATGAACCAGATACAGTCCATGTCTGCTGCCGTCGAGAGAGTTTTTGAATTCCTTGAGGAAGAGGAGGAAGACGGTCATGAGACGCCGGTAGGTGCAGCAGAGCCGACTTCCGGCGAAAAACTGAAAGACGCCGCGACAAAGATAAAGAGCGGAGTGATGAACACCGTCACAAAAGGCGCTGTTACCTTTGATCACGTTAGATTCGGGTACGATCCGGAGAATCCGGTGATCCACGATTTTTCAGCGGAAGTGAAGCCGGGTCAGAAGGTCGCGATAGTCGGGCCGACAGGAGCGGGAAAGACCACGGTAGTAAAGCTCCTGATGAGGTTCTACGACGTTGACGCGGGAGCGATCAAGCTCGACGGAGTGGACATAAGGGAGTTTGACAGACACGCGCTGAGAGAAAACTTCGGAATGGTGCTTCAGGACACATGGCTATACGCGGCATCGATCAAAGACAACATCAGGTATGGGAAGCCTGACGCGACAGATGAGGAAGTGGAGAAAGCTGCACGGGCGGCTCACATACACCACTTCATCCAGGCACTCCCCGGCGGATATGATATGGAGCTGAATGAGGAAGGATCCAACGTCTCCGCAGGCCAGAAGCAGCTGATAACGATAGCGAGAGCGATCCTGGCCGACAACAGAGTCCTCATTCTTGATGAGGCAACATCGTCCGTAGACACACGTACGGAGGAGCTCATACAGAAGGCGATGGACAACCTGATGAAGGGAAGGACGAGCTTCGTCATTGCGCACAGGCTTTCCACGATCAGAAATGCAGACATGATCCTCGTAATGGATCACGGCGACATAGTGGAGCAGGGCACTCATGAAGAGCTTCTCGCCAGGCGCGGCTTCTACGCAGAACTCTACAATTCGCAGTTTGAAGACTGATATTACGCACCTTCCGGATAACAGTTCCGGAGGGTGCTTTTACATTTACAAAAAGAACATATCTATGGTAAAATAAAATTAGATAAGTATTACAGTTTTTTGATCAGGCGAGGCAAAATGAAAAATCTTATAACGATAAGCCGTGAATATGGAAGCGGCGGAAGAGAAGTAGGTAAGATCGTAGCGAAAAGGCTGGGAGTGCCGCTGTATATCAAGGACATCATAACCATGGCGGCCAAAGAAAGCGGACTTTCCCCGGAAGTTATAGAGAGCGCAGAGCTGCAGGCGAAGAGCAGCTTTTCCTACACACTTTCATCAGCAGTGAGCTTTGGTGAGGGATTCGGCGGAGAAGCCATCTCCATGAACGAAAAGCTCTTTCTGGCGCAGTTCGACGTGATCACTGAGATCGGCGCTAAAGGTGAAGGCGTCATAGTCGGAAGGTGTGCCGATTATGTGCTCAGGGACGATCCTGATGTCACCAATGTGTTCATCTATGGAGAGAAGGAGGATAAGATCCGCCGCTGCATAGAAGAATACGGAGACGACGAGGCGACTGTCGAGAAGAAGATGGCGACATATGACAAGGCACGCCGCAATTACTACAACTACCATACGTCCCGTAAATGGGGAGAGTATAAGAATTATGATCTTGCGATAAATTCAAGTCTCGTCGGTGAAGAGGGCGCGGCAGATATCATCTGCGCATACCTTGAAGCCAGAAGGAAGATCGAGAAATAACAGATCATGCATTTTGAAGCAATAATTAACACAGGGGGGAGCAAAATGAGCAGAAAAGAAGCCAGAAAACGCCGCGCGGAAAAAGCGGCAAAGATCATTTTGATAGCACTCGGCATCGGGGCGATATCAGGCGCAGCATTGGCGCTCAGCCTGCACAGTGTGATCAAGAAAGTTTTTGTTAACGAAAAGTGGCCCGGTGAGGAATGGTCAAGCGACGACTGGGCTGAAGAGGAACTGGAGAATTAATTATCCGGAGGGTATATGGAAGAAAATAACGATAACAGAAACGAGCTGGATAGAGAGGACGAGCAGCGTCGTGATAACGACAGCCAGAGGAGCCCGTATCAGAACGGACAGTACAATCAGTACGGAAGACAGTATCCGCCGCAGAAGAAGAAAACCAGCGTGATCCCGATCATCGTGGTCGTACTTGCAGTCTTCCTTCTTTTCGGATCTATCTTTTCTGTCGTCATGAGGTTCATGACTTCTCCGCTGTTAGGCAAGACGGGGAAAGACAGCGCCGTAAGCTTCAGCAGTCCATACATCGGCGTGCTTACGGTCAACGGCACTATAGCGGGAGACTCCGACAGTCTGATGTCTACCCAGACATACCATCATTCCTGGACTCTGAAGAAGATAAAGGAGCTTAAGAGTGACAGCAACAACCGCGGCCTCATCATTAAAGTCAATACTCCTGGCGGAGGAGTGTATGAATCCGACGAGCTTTATTTCGCGATCAAGGATTACAAGGAGTCTACCGGAAGGCCGGTATATTCATACATGATGTCGCAGGCGACTTCCGGCGGCTATTATATCTCCGCGCCGTGTGACAAGATCATAGCGAACAGAAACTGCTGGACGGGATCCATCGGCGTGACTATCGGAACGCTTTACGATATAACGGGGTTCCTGAAAAAACACGGCATTAAAACTGTCACGATAACTTCCGGAGCCAATAAGGCGATGGGAAGCTACACCGATGAAATGACGGACGAGCAGAGAGAGATCTTCCAGAGTCTCGTAGATGACGCATACGATCAGTTCGTAGGCATCGTGGCTGAAGGCCGCGGCATGGACGAGAAAAAAGTCAGGAAGATCGGCGACGGCCGCGTGTATACGGCTAAGCAGGCGAAGAAGAACGGTCTCATCGATGAGATCGCAAGCTATGAAGATGCTGTCGCTGATATGAAGAAACGGTTCGAGCTGGATTCATGCAATGTAAACGACATAGAATACCAGGAAGACGATTCTATTTTCTCAAGACTTATGAGATCACTTTCAGAACTGAAGAGGAGCAATGCTGACTCGGAGATGAGTACACTTAAGGCACTTATGGATGAAAACGGGAAATTTACGGTTACTTATCTCGCGGAGGTAGAGCGCTGATGAGAGTCGGGATCTTATTCGGTACATATGCAGCTGTAAACATACTGGCGGTCCTTCTCATTGACCGCTGGCTTTCAAAAAGTTCGCGCGGCTACAGCGGAAGCGTGGCTGCGCGTGTTATAGTATGCTTTCTTTACGCAGCACTGGCGTTCATGCCGGTGCTTGCTGTGCTTATTGACGGCAATCCGTATCAGTACGCGCTCCTGAAGTACAGTTATGTATGGATGGGTCTTCTCATGTATTTCGGTGGTCTTCTTCTTACTGTGTCTGTGATCGATCTGATCGCAGGCTTTTTCATGAGGAAACGGGAGGTTGATGACGATCCGGACAAAGGCGGTGCGGGTAGAGCTGTGCACGCATTCGTATTCGTTCTGATCGTTGCTGCCGCCATAGGTGTAAATGTTTACGGGACTATTCACGCACAGGATACGGTCGTCACTCATATGACTGCAAGCGTGGACAAGCAGGTGAAGACGGTGAAGAAGCTCCGCGTCGCCCTGATCGCGGACTTTCATCTTTCATATAATTCGGATCCGAAGATGATCCGAAGGATGGTCGATAAGCTCAACAGGGAGAAGCCGGACGTTGTTTTTGCCGCGGGCGACATGTTCTCATCGAGCTACTCCTCGGTGAAAGATCCTTCAGAATACATCAAAGCCTTCAGGGGCATCAAAGCCAAAGAGGGCGTATTCTGGATCTACGGGAACCACGACGTTGAAGAGCCGCTCTTCTGCGGATTCGGGCTTGAGGATCCGAAAAGCGCAGTGCGCACGGCGAAGATGGACAGATTTCTGAAGAAGTCCGGATTCACTATACTGGAAGACAGCTTCACCGCAGTTGCGGGAGGAGAGGTACAGATCGCAGGAAGAGCCGATCTCTACAAGCCTGTAGACAAAGCCCGGAAAAGGCTCAAGGCGAGCGAGCTTCTGACGGATCTGGATAAAGAAAAGCCGATAATCGTTCTGGAACACGAGCCTGAGGACTACAAGGTACTGGCGAAGAGCGGAGCTGATATCTCCATGTCAGGGCATACACATGCCGGGCAGATATTCCCGGGGACGGTTTTCACAAGGTTTATGAATGATGTTGCGTATGGTAAGGCGGACAGATATGGCATGCAGGTGTTCGTAACGTCAGGAGTGGGCTGTTACGGACCTCCGCTGAGGATCGGAACGAACAGCGAGATAATGATAATCGATATTGAATTCAAATAAATTAAGTGATTGGTTAGAAAGATGGAAGAGAAACAGGGCAGAAAGAAGAAGGAAAAGAGATCTCTGTATGACTTTGACAGAAAAGCGATCAAGAAGAGCGCTCATGCTGTCGTGAGAAGTCATTACGTTCTTCTTCTGTTCGTATGCCTTATCCTCATGTTCATAGGACTTGAGTACAACTCATCGGCGAGCATATTCAGAAGTTCTGATGAAAGCACAGAGACATCGTCCGTCAACTCAGGCGGACTGTACAGAGGCAAGGTAACTCAGGTCATAACTGATATCGTCAATGACCGTATGGAGGAGGGAAGTGATGAAGCCAAGGCCGCTCTCAGGCAGTACCGCAAAGACTCCAAAAAGGACAGCGTGCTCGGAAGAAGGAGAGGTGCGTTCGCGTCCATCGTAAACACAGTTTCATCAGGATACATATTCATACAGCTGGCGCAGGCGATCAGGAACCTGTCGCATTCAGACGGTGTAACGGCGTTCCTGTTCACACTCCTGATGTTCATTGTGTATTTTGGCATTTGGGCATTCGTACGACAACCGATATCCGCAGTGGCCAGGAGATTTTTCCTTGAGGCAAGAGTATATAAGAAAGTACCTATGCATCATGGCCTTATGTTCCATTCAGTACACAGGTGGCCGAGGGTGAGCCTTGCCATCACGTATGCTTACGTTCTGGAAGTTCTCTGGTGGTTCACCATCATCGGAGGCGTCATCAAGATGTATTCATACTCGATGGTACCGTATATAGTCGCAGAGAATCCGGACATAAAGCCAAGGGAGGCTTTGAAGCTTTCCAGAAGAATGATGTACGGCCACAAATGGGAAGCGTTCAAGATCGACATGTCGTTTATACCATGGTACATACTGAGTATGGTCACCTTTGGATTTTCAGATATTTTCTATGCTATCCCGTATAAAATGGCTGTCAGGACAGAGTACTATACACACATCAGAAACTGCGCTAAGCTGGATAATATTGAAGGTGCGGACAGGCTGAACGATAAGTATCTGTTTGAGAAAGCTGAAGAAGGGCTGATAAGGGAACAGTACCCTGATGTCGATAAGATGCAGGCGTATGTCGACAGCCACACAGTGGAATTGAAGTCATGGCAGCAGTTCTTCATCAGGAACTTCGGTATCTGGCTCGGCAGCTCAGTAGAGAAAAATGAATATCAGAAGATAGAGAGCATGAAGTTCCAGATCCATAAAGAGGAAGACGCCATAGCCGGAAACGCTTATCCGAGAAGACTGCATCCTTTGTATGATCCGTCTGATATAGAGTCGAGAGACCTTGAAGGTACGGTAGCGGCGTTCAGATGCTATACGGTATGGTCGCTCATACTCATGTTCTTCGCATTCTCACTGGTGGGCTGGCTGTGGGAGGTCAGTCTGCATATCATAACAGACGGAGTGTTCGTCAACAGAGGTACGATGCACGGGCCGTGGCTGCCTATATACGGCTTCGGCGCGATATACATCCTGATATTCCTGAACAGATTCAGAAAGAATGTCTTCGTCGAATTCATCGGCGCGGTGATCCTCTCGGGATTTGTTGAGTACATGACGTCCTGGTATCTTGAGATCACCAAGGGCATGCGCTGGTGGGACTACACAGGGTATTTCCTTAACCTGAACGGAAGGATCTGCGGAGAGGGACTTCTCGTATTCGGACTCGGCGGCATCGCTGTGGTATACGTCATTGCTCCTCTTCTGGACAGGCAGATAAGCAAGATAAAGAGCAGGCAGCTCATCGCAGCGTGTGTGATACTGCTGGCTCTGTATAACGTCGACGGAGTCTATTCAAAGATCCATCCGAATGCAGGTAAGGGCATAACGGACTACACAGAATATGAGGACACCGGAAAAACAAAAGCGATCAGCGGATTGCCCGGCGGAGCCGGACTCATCCCGGACCGTATTTCTGGGATCAGTCTGAGAATGTGATCCGGATAGTATTAAATATGTTTTTTTGATACCGCCTATGGCGAATTTTCGCCGGGCGGTATATGATTTTTCTGTAATACGTTTTTCACGGCGGATCATGTCTGCCGGATCATGCAGATGCGAGAGGAGAGATAATGGGCGGATTTTTTGCTGCGGCATCAAAAGAGAACTGTATATTCGACGTGTTCTTCGGAACGGACTATCATTCACATCTTGGAACGAGAAGAGCCGGAATGATAATGTACGACCACAAGGACGGGTATCAGAGGGCGATACATAATATAGAGAATTCGCCGTTCCGTACCAAATTCGAGTCAGAAGTAAACGATATGCACGGCAATTTGGGCATCGGGTGCATCTCAGATTACGATCCGCAGCCTCTTCTTGTCAGGTCGCATCACGGTACTTTTGCCATAATGACAGTCGGCAGGATAAACAATCACATAGAGCTCGTAAACGAGATGTTCGAAGGCGGGAAGATGCATTTTCTCGAGATGAGCGGCGGACTGATAAACAAGACAGAACTCGTCGCGGCGCTGATCAACCAGAAGGACAATCTCGTGGACGGTATACGTTTTGCTCAGGATCAAATAGACGGATCAATGAGCATCGTGATCATGACAGACAAGGGCATATTCTGCGCAAGAGACAAGCTTGGCAGAACGCCGGTAGCGATCGGAATGAAGCCTGACGGCTTCTGCGCGGCTTTTGAGGCATTTGCGTACAAAAAGCTCGGGTACAGAGACTACAAAGAACTTGGCCCGGGAGAGATCGATGTCATAACGCCTGAGCAGGTAACGATACTCATGAAGCCGGGAGAAAAAATGCGTATCTGCACTTTCCTCTGGGTCTACTACGGATATCCGTCGTCGAGCTATGAGGGAGTGTCGGTAGAAGACATGAGATACAGGTGCGGTGCCAATTTCGCAAAACGCGACGGGATGACGAAAGATGACATCGATACGGTGGCAGGCGTGCCTGATTCAGGTATAGCACACGCCATAGGCTATTCCAACGAGTCACACGTGCCTTATTCAAGGCCGTTCATAAAATACACTCCGACGTGGCCGCGCTCATTCATGCCTACGATCCAGTCAAAGCGTGACATGATAGCCAAGATGAAGCTGATACCTGTGCATGAGCTGATCAACGGCAAGCGGATCCTTCTGATCGATGATTCGATAGTCCGCGGCACTCAGCTGAGAGAGACGAGCGACTTCCTGTACAGCGACGGAGCAAAGGAAGTACATGCGAGACCGGCGTGCCCGCCGATAATGTTCGGATGCAAATATATCAGTTTCTCCAGATCGACTTCTGACATGGAGCTGATAGCGCGCCTCATAATAAGCAGTGAAGAGGGCGAGGATGTTTCGCATGATATAAGCGATAAAACAATTAGCAAACCCGCTATTCCTTGTAATGC
>CAYMBU010000013.1:6968-20911 GCA_964388765.1 uncultured Eubacterium sp. | reverse complement strand
TGTCAGGATAAGCGTAGACATAGATACGCTGCATCATGATGCCGCGCTTCTCGTCTCCTCTCCAGTATGCGCCTGATACCGACTTGATCTTGAACGCGGCGCCAAGAAGCTCCTTGGAGTTCTCCACATGAGGTCCCCTGCAAAGGTCTATATAATCGTCGCCGGTCTTGTAAGTCGTGATCGTTTCGTCGTCAGGAAGGTCCTGGATCAGCTCTGTCTTGAACTGCTGGTCCTTGAAGATCTCCAGTGCTTCTTCCTTGGAGACCTCCTCACGGGTCCAGTCCGCTTTCCTCTTCAGGATCTCACGCATCTTCTGCTCGATCGCGTCATAATCATCCTTGGTCACCGCTTTCGGGAGAACAAAGTCATAATAAAATCCATCTGAGATCTGAGGCCCTATGGCGTACTGAACGTTTTCCTTACCGTAGATCTCGATCATTGCCTTCGCCAGGATATGAGCAAGCGAATGGCGGTAGACCTGTAAATACTCTTCTTTTTCCATGGTTTACTACCTTTCTTTCGGCTATCCGGCCAACCGGGCCGGGCCATAATTTGATATAACGTATACTATCAGCTTATTATTTGAATGCCTTCATTCCAAGATATCTTGCGGAATCGCCGAGCTCTTCCTCGATCCTGAGAAGCTGATTGTACTTGGCGACTCTCTCTGTTCTTCCAGGAGCTCCTGTCTTGATCTGTCCTGAGTTGAGAGCAACTGAGAGGTCTGCGATAGTAGTATCTTCAGTCTCACCTGATCTGTGTGATACCACTGCAGTGTATCCTGCGTCGTGAGCCATTCTGATGGCGTCAAGTGTCTCTGATACTGATCCGATCTGGTTCAGCTTGATGAGGATAGAGTTCGCGCATCCGAGCTCGATACCCTTTGAAAGACGCTTGGTATTTGTTACGAACAGGTCGTCGCCTACGAGCTGGATCCTGTCGCCGAGCTCCTGTGTAAGGAACTGCCATCCTTCCCAGTCCTCTTCATCAAGTCCGTCTTCGATGGATCTGATCGGATAATTGTCTACGAGTGAAGCCCAGTGAGCCACGAGTTCTTCTGACGTGAACTTCTTGCCTGATTTAGGCTGCAGGTATTCACCCTTCTTCTCACCTTTCCATTCACTTGATGCAGCGTCCATAGCGAGAACAAAATCCTTGCCCGGCTCATATCCGGCTTTCTGGATAGCTTCGATCAGCTGATCCAGTGTCTCTTCATCGCTTGACAGGTCAGGAGCATATCCTCCCTCGTCTCCTACTGAAGTCGCAAGTCCCTTGTCCTTCAGGATCTTTGCCAGTACATGATATACCTCTGTGCACCATCTCAGTCCTTCCCTGAAAGTAGGCGCTCCTGCAGGCATGATCATGAATTCCTGTGTGTCTACTGTATTGGTGGCGTGAGCTCCGCCGTTCAGGATGTTCATCATCGGAACAGGAAGTGTATTTCCGTTTGCTCCGCCGAGGAACCTGTACAGTGGAAGGTCAAGAGACGCTGCTGCAGCCTTTGCTGTAGCCATAGATACTGCGAGGATCGCGTTTGCGCCGAACTTTGACTTGTTCTCTGTTCCGTCAGCATCGATCATGATCTTGTCAACGCCGTAGATGTCTGACGCGTCTGCGCCCTCAAGAAGATCTGCGATCTCGTTGTTAACGTAATCGACAGCCTTTGATACTCCCTTTCCTCCGAATCTGTCCGGATCACCGTCTCTCAGCTCATGAGCTTCAAACTCTCCTGTGGAAGCTCCTGACGGCGAAGCTGCTCTCGCTGTGCATCCGTCTACTGTCACCTCAGCCTCAACTGTAGGATTTCCTCTTGAGTCTATTATTTCTCTTCCGATAACTTCTTCGATTTCCAGATATTCCATGCTTTACCTCCTTAGCGGTCATTTCTTATCTTTTCATTCAAAGCATCAATCACGGCGTCAATGTCAACACAGTGGATAGCCAGTGCTTCTTCAAGAGTCTCACTTCCGGCATACATGCAGCCTGTGCACATCATGCCGTACTCCTCCAGAAGCTCCTTCGCCTCAGAGTATTTCTCCAGCATCTCCGCTGTATTCATATCCCTTGTGACAAAAACCTCTTCCGCCATGTCTGATGCTCCGTGATTTTAACAAAATCAACTACTGGTTCAAAATTATAAAAACCCAAATATCATTATACTGTCAAAGCGCCTGAAATACAAGTTATCACAGAAAAAACGGACCCGGCATGATACCGGATCCGCTTATGATCAGTTTCTTAGCTTTCACGTGAGGGCTTTGCTTACGCTTCCTGTTTCGCGTTCCTGTTCTTAAGGAACAGCATGCAGCATACCAGGATAACGAGTCCGACCGGAAGTGAGATGATCCAGCTCTTGGTAACTCCCGCTACGAGATATGTTACGAATGATATCGCCGCAACTGTCATGGCATAAGGCAGCTGTGTAGATACATGGTTGACGTGGTTGCATACAGCACCGGCCGAAGCCATGATCGTTGTATCTGAGATCGGTGAGCAGTGGTCTCCGCATACAGCGCCGGCCATGCATGCCGATATCGAAACGAGCATCAGCTGTGGGTCGCTGCTCTGGAAAGCGCTTACTACGATAGGAATAAGGATACCGAATGTTCCCCATGATGTTCCTGTAGCGAACGCAAGTCCTACAGCAATAGCGAATATGATAGCAGGAAGCGCCCATGCGAATCCCGCAGCGTTATTCTGGATGACTCCCGCAACGAAATCTTTTGCTCCAAGGCTGTCTGTCATGGCCTTAAGAGTCCATGCGAACGTAAGTACCATGATCGCAGGCACCATAGCCTTGAACCCCTCCGGAATGCATGCCATGAATTCCTCGAACGTGAGTACTCTTCTTACGAGATACAGTACCAGTGTGATTATTATACCGAAGAATGATCCAACAGCAAGTCCGACCGATGCGTCACTGTTGGAGAATGCCTCGACGAAGTTTCCGCCGTCTTCTCCGAAGAATCCGCCTGTCCAGATCATGCCTACTACGCAGCAGATGATGAGTGCGACTACAGGAAGTAACAGATCAAGCACTGTTCCCTTTGCTTCCGGATCCGGCTTATCTTCTTGAAGGCTGTCGTCTTTGACTGTGAACAGGTCTCCGGCTTCAGCGTTATTCTCATTCAGCGCCATCGGGCCGTAATCGGACTTCATCGTTACAAGAAGTACCATCATCGCGATCGTGAAGAGAGCATAGAAATTATACGGGATGGCTTTGATGAAGAGCGCGAGTCCGTTCTCTCCTTCAACGAACCCGGATACAGCCGCGGCCCACGAGGAAATAGGTGCGATTATGCATACAGGAGCTGCGGTAGCGTCGATCAGGTATGCGAGCTTTGCCCTTGATACCTTGAACTTATCTGTTACAGGACGCATAACGCTTCCGACTGTAAGGCAGTTGAAATAGTCGTCTACGAAGATTAGTACACCGAGCGCGATCGTTGCGAGCTGTGCACCTACTTTTGACTTGATGTGGCTGGCCGCCCAGTTGCCGAATGCAGCAGAGCCTCCGGCTTTATTCATCAAAGCGACCATTGCACCCAGCATTACCAGGAAGATCAGGATACCCATGTTGTACGAATCTGTAAGAACTCCGCTCACAAAGGCGTCGTTCTCATCTGTGTATCCGACTACCGCCTGGAAAATGTGATTGATCGTGCCCTCAAATGCATATCCTGTGTAAAGCAGAGCCCCTGACAGGATACCGGCAAACAATGAGCTGTAAACTTCCTTTGTGATCAGGGCCAGCGAAATGGCGATGACCGGCGGGAGAAGCGACCATGCGGACTGCTGAACTCCCTCAGGTGTAGTCACGAACTTGGATGCCACTATGATGAGAAGTACTACCACGAGAGCAATTACACTGGCCGCGTTGTTGATATAGCCTTCCGGCACAAACGACTTTTTCTTTTCCATCTTAACGCTCCTTTTTTATTTTAATAAATATTTATGTATAAGTTTACATCACGTCCATTGATTTGTCAAACATGTGCACCTTAATTAATGTTTATATATTACAATTTATTAGATGGAGTTATTGACAGATTTCTAACATTTTATTAAAGTATATATGTAAATATACCAGCTCTGTATAACAACAAGGAGAGACTAGATGACACTGCAGCAACTGCTATATGCACTGACGATTTCCGAAAAAGGTTCTATGAACAAGGCTGCCGAAGCTTTATTCATCTCACAGCCTTCACTCACTCTGGCGATGAAAGATCTTGAAAAAGAGATCGGCATAACGATCTTCAGACGTTCGAGCCGTGGAGTGGAGCTGACAAATGAAGGCGCCGATTTTCTGGTGCATGCCCGCCAGATTTACCAGCAGTACGAGCTTTTGAGGGACAAGTATACCGGTTCGGTAGACATTAAAAGAAAATTCGCCGTTTCCACACAGCATTATTCATTTGTTACGAAAGCGTTCGTTGAGACTGTAAAGAAATACGACACGCGTAAATTTGATTTTGCCATAAGAGAGACCAAGACAGCCGACGTTATATCTGACGTCGGAAAGCTCAGGAGCGAGATCGGAGTGCTGTTTGAAAGCGACTTCAACCGTAAAGCCATAAACAAGATGCTCCGCGACAATGATCTGGACTTCACGAGCCTGATCGACTGCAGAGCTTACGTATACCTGTGGAAGAACCACCCTCTCGCCGGCGAAAAGTCGATCAGCCTGAGCATGCTCAAAGATTACCCCTGCCTTTCATTTGAGCAGGGAGATCAGAGCTCTCTCTATCTGGCTGAAGAAATTCTTGGAGAGAATGAATACCCGCGCACCATCAAGGCGACCGACCGCGCGACCATGCTGAATCTCATGGTGGGTCTGAACGGATACACGCTCTGCAGCGGTATAATATGCGAAGAACTGAACGGAAGCGACTATGTGGCCATACCGTTCAAGGAAGACAGAAACCACAGAAACGCCAAGATGACGATCGGCTATATCACCAAGCGCCACAGCGTGATGAGCGATATCGGCGAGACCTTTATTGACGAGATCAAAGCATATCTTGAAAAGGTCGACAAATAAACAGGTATAACAACTAAAACAGGACAGCTCCCTCATAAGGAACTGCCCTGTATTTTTATTCCCTTACTGCTATTTCAGCTTCTTTCCGGCCTTCTCCATGAACCTGGCATTGTCTATGATGAATCGCTCGTGCGTGCCTTTTCCGACGAGGCCGGCCTCATCGAAGACCTCTACATTGAACTCCAGCCTGCGGCCTTCTCTCTGTACAAGCTCGCTCTCGCACCACACCTTCATTCCAACAGGCGTAGCCGAAACATGTGATATGTCCAGTCTGGTACCGACAGTGCCGCTTCCTTCATCCAGTGAACCGGCAACGCTTCTCCAGCATGTCTCTTCGATAAGAGCGATCATTGCCGGAGTCGCGAACACAGGAAGCTCGCCGCTTCCCATCGCAAGCGCGGTATGGCTTTCATCCACTGTCATCTCTATTCTGTTTCTGATAATATCCATACCTCTTCGTCCTCCTTCTATTCTTCCTGCTCCAGTCTGAGATCTATATATGTTTTCAGGAACTCTGCGGTCCCTTCTATACCGAACCTGCTGCTGTTTATGGATATGTCATAGTTACGGGAGTCGCCCCATTTCGTCTCACAGTAGTGATTGTGGTAATGCTTACGCTTCTTGTCTATGTCTTTGATCTTGTCCATCGCCTCTTCTTCAGTAAGACTGAACTGGTTCATGATCTGTCGTACTTTCGCGTCGTAATCTCCGAGGACGAAGATCTTGACCGCATTGTCATAATCCTTCAATACTTCTTCCGCGCATCTTCCGACTACTACGAACGATTCACCCATATCTGCGTGTTCCCTGATGAAATCAAACTCAAGATGAGCTATCGCGTCCTGAAGAGAACTGGAAAAACCATGCACTGTACGGGAAAGAAACACATTTATCGGTTTTTCCTCGTATTCCTCCAGCTCCTTATATTCTATATCAAATTCTTCCGAGACCTTCTTCAGAAGATCGCGATCGTACAGAGGGATGCCGTAATATTCAGCAAGCCTCTCCCCTATTATGTGTCCGCCGCTTCCAAGCTCACGGCCTATCGTGATGATAAGATTTTCTCTCTTCATTACTGCGATCCTCCTTCAGGCAAAAAGAAAATATCTTAAATAAATGATCACTGTCGCTATGGCGATCACCATCAGTGTTGCAGGCACAGCAGCCTTGCAGTAACGCTTCCAGGTGATGATATATCCATGACGCGCCGCAACAGATATACCTACTACGTTAGCCGACGCGCCTATAGGAGTAGCGCTTCCTCCGATATCCGTCCCGATGGAAAGAGCCCAGGCGAGCGTCGCGAGCGGCATACCCTCAACGTGCGAAAGCATTTTGATGATCGGAATCATGGTCGCCGCGAACGGAATGTTGTCCACGAATGCGCTTGCAAACGCCGAGATGGCAAGCACCAACACTACTGTCAGGAAAGCTTGTCCGCTGCTCATGGCTGCTATGCCGTCTGCGATCAGATCAAGCACTCCCGCGTTCTCAAGGCCGCCTACGACCATGAAAAGGCCTATGAAGAAATATATCGTCTTGTCGTCAATGCTGTCTATCAGCTCTTTCTTATGCTTGCCCGCTGTAATGAGTGACGCGAATCCGATGAATACGCCGATCGTCGCTACAGTAAGATGCGTGTACTCATGCGATACGAGCATGATCACGGCAGCTCCGAAGATGATGCAGCAGATGATGAAGCTTTTTCTGTCAGTGATCGCCTCTTCAGGTTCAGGATAATGTACCGGCTCGTCAGTCTTATGCTGGATCTTATAAGACTTCATCTTTACTTTCAGCCGTTCATGATAACCGCCGTAGAAAAGCCCTATCGCAGCGATGAGTGACACCAGCGCTATAGGCCCTGTATTCAGAATAAAGTCTGAGAATCCGAACCTTAATGTCGTACCGATGATTATATTCGGCGGATCGCCGCACATCGTCGCCGAACCTCCCAGGTTGGCGCAGAACACTTCAGAGATGATCATAGGCACCGGGTCGAACCTGAGAAGCCTTGCAAGCTCTACAGTAACGGCCGCAAGGAACATGATGACCGTTATGCTGTCTATGAACATCGCAAGCAAGCTCGACATTACCATGAAAGCTATGAAGAGCGGTATCACACGGTAATGCAGCGCTTTGGCTATAGTCAGACAAAGCCATCTGAAGAATCCGGCTTTTGCCATCGCCTCCACCATTACCATCATGCCCGCTATGAATATTATCGTGGCCCAGTTGATGCCGGTCGACTGCTCGAGCTCGCCCGTCTGATACCAGAAATTCGGATCCACGAACTCATCGAAGGCCATGATCTTCCATAGCCCTTCGTAATCCTTGAGCATCATTCCGCAGACGATGATAAGCATCGCAGCCCCGCAGAAAAGCGATACGACATGACGCTCAAATCTCTCCGATAATATAGCCGCAAACATAAGAATAAAAATTCCTATCGCAGTTATCTGAGCAATTAATGTCATAATAGTCCCCCTTTTTTCACAGAAGTGTATTTTCTCACAAACCATCTCCCCTGTCAAGGTGGGGACGGTTCTGCCCGTCGCATTCATGTGACGGGCAGGGACAGAGATCATTTAATAACAAAAATCCTGAAAGCGCTTGCCTCAACGCTTTCAGGATCTACCGGACCGCTACTATCTCTGTCCCCGGGTATCGCAAACGTGCGTTACCCAGAACCGTCCCCACTATCACATCGAACCGTCCCTAGTGTCTGATTCTCCTGATTATACTTTTGCTTATACCTGTCACCCTTGATATCTGAGAAGTACCGATACCCCATCTTTTCATTTCTCTTATATGAGCATCTCTGATATCTGAACGCAGCTGTAAAATGCTTGATGGATCATTGCTGTTTAGTATTCCACATATGATCCTGGCGGCCTCTTCATCTGACAGATAGGGAGTACCAAGAAGTTCTATTGACTGTGATCTGTACACGACTTTACTGAAATCCATGAAGTCTGTTTTACTTGGAAACTTACTCAATACAAATCCTGTAGAACATATCCGTTCATTAAAAACATATTCTCTCATACTGCTCCAGCGATAGCCTACTGCTGAACTGATCCCTGCTTTCACCGGATTATTATGTATATACCTGACTACAGTAAGAAGATACCTTTCAGATTCTATACATTCACTGCTGAATCTGTCCTGAAACAGATGTCCTACTCTATCATATTTTGCATTAAAATATTTAACATATTTGACAAATAGACGCTGCATGATTTTGGAGAACCGCTTCTCCTTATCGTATAAAACCAGATGTATGTGGTTGCTCATAAAGCAGTAAGCAATTATACTGAAATCCATTTCCTTTCTGAGTACGCTGATGTACTTTAGCAAAACCATTCTATCCTGATCATCATAAAAAATATCCTGTCTGTTTGTCCCCCTGGCGACTATATGAACAAAGCCTGTTCCCCCGGTAAGCCTCTGCCTTCTTGACATTAGTGTTTTCCCCTTTCCAACTATCCCGATTCATTATCAGCCTGTTATATAAATTATAACGAAAGACTGCCGGGCAGTCTTTATACATAAACCGACATTTTGCGAACTCTGGACGGTGGGGACGGTTCTGGCCGGTGCATTCATATGACGGTCAGGGACAGAGATGCCGCAGAAGAAAAACTCCCGGAAGCGTTGATTCCAACGTTTCCGGGAGTTTTTGCACATATATTATCTCTGTCCCCGGGTATCGCACACGTGCGATACCCAGAACCGTCCCTACTTGATTTCGTGGATCCAGCCTTCCGGTGCCTCTATAGTGCCGTACTGGATGCCTGTGAGTGTTTCGTAAAGTTTCGCTGTGACAGGTCCTACTCCGCCGTCGCCGAAGACGATCTTCTCACCGTGGTCGTCGATCCAGCCTACCGGCGAGATCACTGCAGCAGTTCCGCAGAGTCCGCATTCTGCGAATTCCGGTACTTCAGCAAACTCAACAGGCCTCTCGGTGACTTCGATACCGAGCATATTCTCGGCAACGTATACGATCGACCGTCTCGTTATTGACGGAAGGATGGAATTCGACTTAGGAACTACGAGCTTTCCGTCTTTCGTAACGAACAGGATGTTTGATCCGCCTGTCTCCTCTACGTACTTTCTCTCTGCCGCATCAAGATACATGTTCTCCGCAAATCCGTTCTTGTGCGCTTCTACTGTCTGATAAAGACTCATAGCATAGTTCAGTCCTGCTTTGATGTATCCTGTTCCATGAGGTGCCGCTCTGTCATAGTCGCACACCGTTATAGCCACAGGAGTCGCGCCGCCCTTGAAATAAGGTCCTACAGGTGTCGTGAACACTCTGAACTGGAACTCTGTAGCCGGCTGTACGCCGATCACCGGTCCTGTACCGACCATGAACGGCCTGATGTACAGTGACGCTCCCGAACCATAAGGAGGTACCCAGTCGGCGTTTGCCTTTACCGTCATGTCAACTGCTTCCAGGAATCTGTCCTCAGGGAACGGAGGCATTACCATTCTCTTTGCCGAATCAGCCATTCTCTTCGCGTTCAGGTCAGGCCTGAATGTGACGATCCTGCCGTCGACAGTCGTATACGCTTTCATGCCCTCGAATACTTCCTGGCAATACTGCATGATGTTGGCGCTCTCGCTTACGGTCATCATCGGATCATCTGTCAGACCGCCTTCATCCCACTCTCCATCCTTGTAGTTCGAGACATATCTTTTATCGGTAACTCTGTACTGAAATCCTATATTTGCCCAGTCAAGATCTTTCTTGCTCATTGAACACGCTCCTTCTGTAAACAAAATCATATTTATACATTTATGTGGTTATTATACACCCTGCCGCGGGCTTTGTTAACTCAAATTCTTAATACTTCTGAAATCTCACCAATGCATTTGAAAAAAACTGTATATATATGTAAAATTATGTTATCAAAATCGACTGTTTTGATAACTCAGTGTATCAATAGGAGGACATTATGGATACTTTATCAAACCTGGTAAAAAAGTATAATGACACCAGTCTGATACTGAGGATCTTTATCGGACTGATCATCGGCGCCATTGTCGGCCTTGCCGCGCCTCAGTGGACTGCTTTCGGCCTCTTCGGCGACGTGTTCGTAGGCTGTCTGAAAGCTATAGCGCCAATACTTGTATTCGTGCTCATCGCGAGTGCGCTCTGCAGCGGAAGCAGCAAACTGGACAAGAGGTTCGGCCTGGTGCTCTGGCTCTATATGATAAGTACGTTCCTTGCGGCTTTCATCGCAACAGTGGCAAGCTTCCTGTTCAAGGTAAAGATGGTGCTTCCTGAAGCTCCTGAAGGCGACGCAGCACCGCCGTCAGGCCTCGGCGAAGTCCTGCAGAATCTTCTTCTGAACGTCGTAAAGAATCCTGTCGAATCACTTGCGACAGCAAACTACATCGGCATTCTGTTCTGGGCGGCATTCCTCGGTATCGCATTCAAGATGCTTGCATCAGAACATACCTGCCAGATGCTTCACGACCTTGCAGATTCTGTTTCGCAGATAGTCCGCTGGATCATCAACCTTGCTCCGTTCGGTATCATGGGTCTGGTCTACGGCAGCGTATCAACAAGCGGACTCGGCATCTTCAAGGATTACGGAAAGCTCATCGTTCTGCTCGTAGGATGCATGTTCTTCGTAGCACTCGTGATCGATCCTCTCCTCGCGGCTATAACTTTGAAGAGAAATCCATATCCGCTAGTATTCAGATGCCTGAAGAACAGCGGCCTTACTGCTTTCTTCACCAGAAGCTCAGCTGCCAACATCCCTATCAACATGAGTCTTTGTGAAAAGCTGAAGCTCGATCCTGACATGTATTCAGTATCGATACCTCTTGGCGCCACCATCAACATGGACGGTGCCGCAATCACGATCACCATCATGACTCTTGCTACAGCCAACACACTGGGTATCCAGGTTGACCTGCCTACAGCGATAATCCTGAGCTTCATCGCGGCTCTTGGAGCCTGCGGAGCATCCGGAGTCGCCGGCGGATCACTTCTGCTCATCCCTATGGCCTGCGCACTGTTCGGTATCTCCAATGACATCGCGATGCAGGCTGTCGGAGTAGGCTACATCATCAGCGTCGTGCAGGACAGCGTTGAGACCGCTCTTAACTCATCCGGAGACGTAATGTTCGCAGCCACCGCAGAATACCATGCTTGGCAGAAACAGGGCAAATCACTTCCTAAGTTCCTGGGCGGTGAAACTGAAACAGACGTATAAATCAGTACTTGTATTGCTTTTATTACAAAGTCCTCGCTTTACCGGCGTGGGCCGTTAAGGTTATATGGATTCAAGAGGTGTATAAAATGAGTTTTGCAGAACTGATCGAAAAGATCGACTCATTCATCTGGGGATGGCCTTTGATCATTCTCCTGTTCGGAACACATATCTACATGACATTCCGTACAGGCTTCATACAGAAAGACATATTCAAGGCGATCAGGCTGTCACTGACGAAAGACCATGGCGCTGAGGGAGACGTCTCTCAGTTCGGCGCTCTCACGACCGCTCTATCATCGACTATCGGTACAGGGAACATCATCGGAGTGGGCACCGCTATCGCACTCGGCGGACCGGGAGCCGTACTCTGGATGTGGCTCACCGGTATCTTCGGCATAGCGACTAAATATGCTGAAACACTTATCGCGGTGAAATATCGTGTAAAGAGTGAGAACGGCTCCATGATCGGAGGCGCGATGTATGCTCTTGACAGAGGGCTGCACGCAAAATGGGCCGGCATCCTTTTCGCCCTGCTTGCCTCAGTCTGCGCTTTCGGTATCGGAAGCATGGTACAGGCAAACGCTGTGGTGAACAATCTTAGCTCCAACCTGCACCTTCCGACACAGTCGTTCAGTTTTCTCGGGCATGACATCACGGTGTCACAACTTGCCGTAGGCCTTATCCTGAGCTTTATCGTAGGCCTTGTCATCATCGGAGGCATCAAATCGATAACAAACGTATCTGAGAAGCTTGTGCCGTTCATGGCGGTGTTCTATTTCATCGGATGCCTGGTCATACTTATCATGAACCGCGACGTACTCGGAGAAGCTGTGGTAACGATCGTCAGAGCCGCATTCAGCGCACAGGCCATGGGCGGCGGATTCAGAGGAAGCACAGTGGCTCTTGCATGCCGCTACGGTTTCGCCAGAGGACTATTCTCCAACGAATCCGGTATGGGTTCCGCCCCTCTCGTAGCATCAGCCGCAAAGACCAATAACCCTAAGCGCCAGGCGCTCGTTTCCATGACCGGAACTTTCTGGGATACAGTAGTCATCTGCCTCATGACAGGTCTCGTACTTGTATCATGCATTATCAAATACCCATCGATCGACGGCCTTTCCGGAAACGGCGGAGAGCTTACGAGCATGGCCTTCTCAATGATACCGGTGATCGGCCTTCCGATCCTGGTGCTTGGCCTTGTCACGTTTGCCTTCTCGACCATCCTTGGATGGTACTACTATGGCGAACGCGCTGCCGTATATCTATTCGGTGAGAAGATCATCGGCATCTACAAAGTCCTCTGGGTATCTACCGTATTCCTCGGCTCAGTCGTTGAGCTGAACCTCGTATGGAATATCGCAGACCTCCTGAACGGACTCATGGCAGTACCTAACATCTTCGCAGTACTCTTCCTGAGCAAAGTCATTGCTGACGAAACGAAGAAATATGCCGGCGATCATATCGAAGACGTAGACGACACCGAACTTCCTGTACTTGCCAACTCAAAGAAAGGAGTCATCGGCTAGTCCGGAATGAACTGCATAATAAAGACCCTGAAGGCATCAGCCTTCAGGGTCTCTTTTTAATGTCATATGACCAGGTCACTGTTTATCTTCCAGTGAATCCGGATCGAAGTTCATCTCCATATCCCAGTCTTTCACTTCAGTATGGAGATACTTATGCGACAGTTCTGAGAGCGGAGCTCCGAGGAACTTGTCGTACAGCTCCTGAACTGTAGGATTCTCGTGCGAGAACCTTATGTCATTCAGGTTATCCAGTGAATACAGGATGCCTGCACGTTCTTCGGCCTTCTCTTCTCCATCTCTGAACGGCTGTCCGCCGCCTCCAACGCATCCGCCCGGACACGCCATTACTTCAACGAAGTCATATGTCTTCTCTCCGCTTCTCAGCGCGTCGATAAGCTTCTTTACGTTTCCGAGCCTGGAGATGATGGCTATCTTGAGCTCCTGCCCTGCCAGATTGAATGTACATTCTCTCCAGCCCTCTTCACCTCTTACCTCACTGAATGCGTCAGGTTCAGGGTTGTTTCCCGTCACGAGGAAGTAAGCGCTCCTGAGCGCGGCTTCCATAACTCCTCCTGTGGATCCGAAGATGACGCCTGCTCCCGAGCCCTTGCCGAATACTTCGTCAAATGGCTCGTCTGTAAGCTCGTCAGCTTCTATTCCATAAGATCTTATGATTCTGTCTATCTCCCTTGTTGTGAGGACCAGATCAACGTCGTCGCCGTGTCCCGAATCCTGTACCTGATCGACTGCCCTCTCGTACTTCTTGCATGTACATGGCATGACTGATACTGAATAGATCTTATCAGGGTCAATACCGAGCCTCTGCGCCATGTATGTCTTTGCCATGGTACCGAACATCTGCTGTGGTGATTTTGCTGTGGACAGGTTAGGAAGGAACTCCGGCGCCTGTGTCTTGGCATATCTTACCCAGCCCGGGCAGCATGACGTGAACATCGGGAACTTTTCGGGTTTTCCTGCCGCAGCGTTCTTGAGTTTTGCGACGAACTCGCTTCCTTCCTCCATGATTGTGAGGTCTGCAGAGAAGGTCGTATCAAATACATAGTCGATGCCGATGCGGCGAAGCACCGCGCCCAGACGCTTTACGGTCGCGAACTCGGGAGACAGGCCGAAAGGCTCGCCCCAGGA
>CAYMBU010000013.1:0-6958 GCA_964388765.1 uncultured Eubacterium sp. | reverse complement strand
GGTTCTTCAGCATTTCCGGAGCCTGTGTCTTGGCGTATCTCACCCAGCCCGGGCAGCATGATGTGAACATCGGCCAGTTGTAATCCTCCTTATGCTGAAGCCTATGAAGGAACTCTGAACCTTCTTCCATGATCGTAAGGTCTGCGGAAAGAGTAGTGTCAAACACATAGTCGACTCCGATCTTCTTGAACGCGCAAACCAGCTTGCCAAGTGTGGCGTCTTTAACGCTGAGGCCTATCTGCTCTCCCCATGCCGTCCTAACAGCAGGAGCGATCTGAAGAAGGACGATCTTTTCAGGATCTTCCAGTGCGTTCTGGAAACGTCTTCTGTCATCGCATTCACGAAGCGCGCCTACCGGACAGTGTGTTACGCACTGGCCGCAGAGAGCACAGTTGGAAAGGTCGATACGCTTGTTGTCTCTTACTCCAATAGTCGTTCTTGCGCCAGTCCCGAGGATAGTCCAGGTCCCGAGTCCCTGCATGTTCTCGCAGATCTGCACGCATCTCATGCACTTGATGCACTTGGAGTCGTCTCTGATGATCGGAAGATCACGGTGCCAGTTCATCTTTCTGGCTACGTTATGATATTCCGGTATGAGAAGACCCAGATCATTGGCAAGAGACTGCAGTGTGCAGTTCCCTGACTTCAGGCAGTGCGGGCAGTTGGCGTTGTGATCTGAGAGGATCAGCTCCACGTTGATCTTTCTTGCCTTTCTCGCTCTCTCGCTGTTGGTGTTGATGACCATTCCATCAACGCATTCCGTATTACATGCAGTAGCAAGCTTCTCGAAGCCTTCGATCTCTACCACACATACCCTGCATGCTCCGATGTCGTTCACATTTTTCAGGAAGCAGAGATGAGGGATCTTGACGCCGATCTGGTCGGCAGCTTCCATAATGGTTGTCCCTTCAGGCACAGATACTTTCTGTCCGTCGATAGTAACGTTTACCATTTCTCTTCCCTCCCTCCTCTGAATTTGCCGTAGCCGTGATAATCGCAGCGTAGGCATCTGCTGCACTCCTGCATGGCTTCCTCAAGGCTCATCGGCTCTTCTATTGCATCAAAGTCATTTCCTCTTATTCTCGCGAATCTCTCCTTCAGCTCGACTCTTCCGCATGGAATGTCGTCTTTATGATCCGGAAGAGGAATGTCGATATCTACTGACATCTCATGATGATATCCGAGATATTCATCGATATTCGCTGCGGCTACCTTGCCGGCGGCTACAGCCTTGATAACTGTTGCAGGACCGGTCACGCAGTCGCCTCCGGCGTACGTGCCTTCCATATTCTTGATCTTATCGGTATTCTCTGCTTCGATATTGCCGTGGAATACAGGAACTCCGTAATTCTCGAAGAAATCTGTGTCTGTCGCCTGGCCGATAGCCGATATGATGATCTGACATGGGATCTTCTCCTCAGGACTGTTCGCAGGTATAGGACGAGGTCTTCCGGACTTGTCTGCCTGCCCTGCTATCTGCGGCTTTACCCAGAGAGCAGTTACATTTCCGCTCCTGTCAGTATCTATCCTTGAAGGCGCCATGAGCTGTACGAGCTCACACCCTTCAGCTATAGCTCCTGCTACTTCGTCAGGAAGCGCTGTCATGTCGATACGTCTTCTTCTGTATACGATATTCACTTCCGAAGCTCCAAGTCGTCTGGCCGTTCTGGCCACGTCCATGGCGACGTTTCCACCTCCGATCACGACAACTGCCTTGTCTTTGAAGTCAGGCATATCGTCGTCTCCGATACCCCTCAGCATCTTTACCGCAGGGATGACGCCCTTCGCGAACTCTCCTTCGATCCTCAGGCTCTTTGCGTTATGCGAACCGATCGCGATGTAGACCGCATCAAAGTTCTTCTTGATGTCTTCCATCACTTCTTCTGAATTGATGTCAACGTTCAGCTCCACATCAACGCCTGCCGAAAGAATAGCTTTGATGTCCCAGTCAAGTCTCTCACGCGGAAGCCTGTAGCTTGGGATACCGTATCTCAGCATTCCACCAAGCTGAGCTCTCTTCTCGAATACTGTTGGCTTATGTCCCATCAAAGCCAGATAATATGCTGCAGTAAGTCCTGACGGACCTCCGCCGATGATCGCGATCTTCTTCCCTGTATCATCCATTTTCTCAGGAACAGGTACCTGCTCGCTGCAGTTGTCTACCGCGAATCTCTTCATGCCTCTGATGTTCACCGGAGCATCGACGAGTGTTCTTCTGCATCTCATTTCGCATGGATGCTCGCATATGAGAGCGCATACTGTCGGGAACGGATTGTCCTTTCTGATCAGCTTTACGGCGTCGTCGTACCTCTGATGCTTTACCAGCGCTATATAGCCAGGTATATCCACATTCGCCGGGCATGACCTTACGCAAGGTACCGGCTGAGCAGATTCTCTGATAGAAGGATCACATGTGTTGTGCCTGATATGATACTCATAGTCGTCTCTGTAGCCTTCCAGACCTCTCAGCACCATTTTTGCAGCTTCTGATCCGATGGCGCAGTCAGCTGTATCTGCGATGGCTTTGGCTGTTTCTTCCAGTACTTTAAGATCGTGCATATCGCACTTGGTGTCGCTGTCCAGTATGTTGTCGATCATGTCCTCAAGCTGTCTCAGACCCACCCTGCACGGTACACATTTACCGCAGCACTGAGAATGGCAGAGTCTTAAGAATGAATTGGCAAGATCTACCGGGCATTGTCCTACAGGACTTGCGACTATTCTTCTTTCAAGGTCTTTATACAGTTCTGAGATGGTCTGCTGCACCTCGTCCTGCGACCTTATGAAAAGTCTGTCCAAAACTGTTTCTCCTTTCAATTTTTTCATACTTTCCCTTTAAGGTTATATTTAACCTATTTATTAACTACATAATACAATGAATAATTTTTTTGTCAACAATTTAACATTTTTAAGATTAAAACCAATACATTTAGTATATAATGAGTTATATAGAATATATATCAGATACAGAATGAGGTAGAAAATGAAACAGAGAAAACTTATCGCGCTGCTTCTTTGCGCACTCATGACCGCAGCTGTATTAACCGGATGCGGCGGTAAAAAAGAAGCTGAAAAAGAGCCAGAAGACCTGTCGCTTTCAGACACAGTCAATATTGCGTGCATGAATGGACCGACGGGAATGGCTATGGCTCCTCTTATGGATAACGAAGATTACAACATCAAAGTCTATCAGGCTCCTACCGATGCACTGCCTGAGATCATTAAAGGAGACATCGATGTAGCATGTGTACCGTCGAATCTTGCAGCTGTACTGCACAATAAAACAGGCGGTCAGATTGTCTGTGTATCGCCTATGGTCATGGGCGTGCTCCACATTCTCGGCAACAACACCGAGATCACAACAGTTGAGGAACTCAAGGGCAAAACGATTGTTTCTTCCGGTCAGGGCGGAACACCTGAATATGCGCTCAAGGTCGTACTCAACGCTCACGGCATCAAAATGGATGAAGACGTGAAAGTAGAATGGCTTGCTTCACATGCTGACGTGAACACAAAGCTTCTTAAAGAAGAAGGAACTGTAGCAATGGTTCCTGAGCCATTCGTTTCAACAGCTCTTACCAAAGGCGGGGACAAGATAAAAGATCTGTTCGATATGAATACTTTATGGTCTGAAGCAACTTCACAGGACTTCCCTATGGGAGTTCTCATTGCCAGAACAGACTTCATGCTCACAAGACCGAATGATCTTAAGATCGTACTCAGCGATCTCAGGCAGGCTATAGAAAATGTCAATTCTGCTTCTGATGAAGCAGCTCAGCTCATAGTTGATAAAGGATTCCTTGCTGATACAGAGATCGCGAAGAAGGCTATCCCTAACTGCAACCTCTGCCTTTATGCAGACTCTGAAGGAGATCACAGTTTCGAAAAAGGCGCTGAGATCATGAAAACGTTCAACGAAACGATGTTCAAGGCAGATCCTAAAGCTGTAGGAGGCGCACTACCCGGAGACGACCTTTATCTGCTCGATCTGCCTGAGGTAAACAATACTGAGGAATAATGACTATTTCAGCCGGATAATATCATTTGATTAAAAAAGCTGCTGCCCGGTGCATTTACGCACCTGAGCAGCAGCTTTTTATATACAGTAAACCATATCACATCCTTATGAAAGTATCCGCCAGCTCTTCTGCAAGTTTCTCATCGTGAGTTATCATTATGACTATCCTGTCTTCTCCGCCTCTGTTTCTCCTGATATACTCATCCAGTCTCGCTGTAAGCCTTTTCTTGAGGCCGGCGTCTATGCCGCGCATAGGCTCGTCCAGTATCAGGAGCCTGCTTCCGCCAAGCAACGCCCTTCCCAGTGCTGCTCTGTGCGCCATTCCTCCGGAAAGCTCGTCAGGCCTGCTGCCGAGCACGTCTGATATCTCAAGCTTCTTTGCCATCTCATGGATAGCTTCATATGGCTTCCTCTCTCTGCAGGCATATGTACGGTGCCCTATAAACGCAAGCATCATATTTTCTTCTGCAGTCAGCCACGGAAGAAGCCTGTCTTCCTGAAACAGTACATCAGGCATCATATAAGGTTCTATCTTCACGGTACCATCATCAGGTTTCTCAAGCCCCATAATGAGTCTTGCGACTGTTGTCTTCCCTTCCCCTGACGGCCCAAGTATAGCTACTATTCCGTGCATCAGCTCCATATTCAGACCGCTGAAAACGATCTTCCGGGTCCCATCATCAGAGACATAGCTCTTCGTAACGTTATCAAGCGTTACTATTACGGGGACTGCCGTGTCGTCCGTATCATCAGCATCTGCAGTATGCGAAGCCACCGCTTTATCGACTTGGTCCCGCACACGCTTCCCGGTATCCCGGTAATCGATGTCGGCCAGAAATGAAGCGAGCTTTTCAGCTGCCAGGCTTAATACTATCAGCACTATTATATAGGCAAACAGATCCGGCGTCTCCAGATAATACTTGGAGTTAAGCATCTGGTACCCTATCGAATGCCCCGGTATAGCCAGTACCTCTGACGCCACCACGACCTTCCAGCTCATCCCCATTATCAGATCGACTGATGATTTGATCTCCGGCTGAAGTTCAGGCCGTTCTACCAGACTCCACCTCTGCTTACCGGTAAGACCCAGTACTTCGCTGAGTTCCTCAAGTTCCCTGCTCCTGTTCATGATACCGCTCAGCATGTTGGTGTATGCTATCGGAAAACACATGAGTATACAGACTACTACTGCTACCCAGTCAGCTTTCACTACCAGTATGACATATATTATCACTGCCATAACAGGAACACTTTTGAAAAAGCTCACCGGAAGCTTCATGAAAGAGCGAAAGGCTTTGTTCCCGCTTGCCAAAGCCGCACATGCGGACCCTGCGGCAAGAGAGATAAATGCTCCGGCAGAAACTCTCAGGATCGTAGACAGTACGTCAAGCCAGAACCCGCCCTCAGTGACCAGCCCAAGAAGAGCCTTTACTGTACTGACAGGTCCCGGAAGTATCAGATCACTTCCCACAGCAAAAGCAGCCGTGAGCCAGATCAGGAGCCATACGGAACCCGTGATGAGGCTTCCTTTTATTGAGTTTGTGTTACTTTTTTTATTCATAGCGTTTCCAGTACTTCACCTATATCGTCCCTGATCATTATGGAGCGTTCCCTTATCTGCTCCGGACAGAATGCGTTGTCATAATTAACGCATGCATAGACCGCGTCAGGATTTGCATTTGTCATGCGCCAGAATGGGTATTTGATTATTACAGGTGTATTGTTACCCACTCCAAGCTCGAAATAGAGTACATGCCCTATACTGTGTGCATCAATGAAAGCGTTATACCTCTCCGCAGCTTTGTGCCATCCTTCGTCTTCGACAAAATCTTCATCGGCTCTGAGATTAAGCCTCATGCTGTTTCCGTTATCCGGGCATCTCGGAAACATCTCATGAGGTACTTTCATACTGATCTTACCGCCTTCCGGGATAGTAAGAGTCCCATCATCAGCAATAACGAAGCCCTGTACCTCTACTGCTTCCCTCACCCATTCCTCATTGTCATACGTCTTCCTGATCTCAGGATCTGTGCTGTGAAAAAGACCGTAATCACCCTGAGTATAGAAAAGCCTGTTTTTATCTATACCGGCCTTCTGGAAGCAGTGATCCACATTTGTAGTTATGACGAAGTAGTCCTTGTCCTTAATAATGTCCATAAGCCTGTTATAGACAGGTTCTGGCGGATCCATATACCTGTTTATATAGATATTACGGCTCCAGAACGCCCACATGATTTCAGGCGGAAGTTCCATTACCTCAAATCCGCCAAAGTACATGTCGTGGAAATCATATGTCTCCTCAAAATCTGAAAAGTATCGTTCAAATCTCTCGCCGGAATATGTAAAGCCCGCAGATGTCGACAGACCGGCACCCGCACCGACCACCACCGCATCCGCTGTATCCAGCTCGGACTTCAGTTTTTCAAGAAGCTCTGACTGATCATTCCCCTGAAAGTTCATGTTCATATAGTTTTCTGTTCCTTTCACTGAATACGTTGAATATGACTTTATCAATACTGCCCTCATGGCTGCTGAGCCAATCTGATACGGTCTTGACGGCTATCTTACACGCCCTGCCCTGAGGAAACCCAAAGACACCGGTCGATATGGCACAGAATGCAACAGTTCTGATGTTATTCTCCTCACACATATCGAGCACCCCGGAGTAACATGATGCAAGTTTCTCATCCTGTTCAGGCGCCACATTTCCATCTATGATAGGCCCTACGACATGGATAACATGGTCAGCCGGCAGATTATATGCTCCTGTCAGCATAGGGACCGCAGTAGGCTGTTCATAATCCTGTCCATATCTCTTACGGAGCTCATTCATCTTTTCTGCGCATTCAGCTCTTAGCTGGACGCCTGCAAAAGAATGGATGCAGTTGTCTATACAGTTGTGCATCGGGATGAAGCATCCCAGCATCTGAGAGTTGGCCG
>CAYMBU010000012.1:0-21384 GCA_964388765.1 uncultured Eubacterium sp. | reverse complement strand
AATCGCACACCAAAAGCGATAATCCGATACAAATACAAGATTCGGCCCGGATTTGTATAACGCCAACGCGCCGACGCAAAACACCAGCCGAATCTCACCTACGACAGATATATCAGACCGATCAAAATCCTCGCTCAGAAGCTAATTTTGACGGTCTGTTTTTTTTGCAAGTTCGCGGAACCATGCCGCTCGCCCGCCCGCATCCGAAAATGCTTCGCGAACTGACTCGCCCGGTATCTTCCAGGACCAGTTCCCTTCTGCAGCGCCCGGTACATTCATCCGGGCACTGTCGTCAAGCATGAACACATCCTGCAACTGCACCATTGCAAGCGGCGCAGGACTTTCATATATCTTACTGATTATATCCTTGGCCGCGTCCTCGACTTCCGTCTTCTCATCATCAGAAAGCGATGTCTTGCAGATGCACACAGGCACGCTATCCTGCTCTGACAAGCTACCGTTGTCGGCACTACCGTTGTCACCATTCCAGTCGTCGGCACTGCCGTTGTCGGCATTCCCTTTGTCACCATTCCAGTCATCAGGGCTCTCGTCTCTCTGCCCGACCGGATGCCCAAGGATCTCTTCAGCATGCTCCATCACGAAGCCGTACAGCGTCTGATTGTCATGCGTTCCTGTATAGAACGCGCGGTTCGCCGCGATCTCAGGCTTCATGCTCATCATCTGCCCTGCCGTGAACTGCCAGATATCCATTCCCGGCAGCCCTGTCAGCTTGAGCAGATCATATACGCCAGCATCAAGGAATCCAAGGTCTTCGGCAAGCAGCTTCATGCCGGTCCTCTCGTCAGCGAGCATCTTCTTCGCAGCTCTGATGAAATCAAGTCCGGCGCTGTGCTGCCACGTGCCCTTCACAGGCTTTTCGCCCTGAGGGATCGCGTAATATTCCGAAAGGCCTCTGAAATGGTCGATCCTCAGAATGTCGAATCTCTCCGCACACTGCCTGAGGCGCTTCATCCACCAGTCGTAACCTGTCTTCTTCATATCGACCCAGTCATACAGAGGGTTGCCCCAATCCTGACCGTCTTTGCTGAAATAGTCAGGCGGAACACCTGCATGGACCTTCAGCCTGCCGTTTTCATCGAGCAGGAATTCATTCTTATTCGCCCAGACGTCTGCGCTGTCGGCCGCCATATACATCGGGATATCGCCCATGATCCGCACGCCGCGACTGTTTGCGTACTCTTTCAGATACAGCCACTGCTCATAGAACAGATACTGGTCGTGCATCAGGCGATCCGCTTCTTGACGGTCCTGAGAATACACATATGCGAACGCCGCTTCCGGATCTGCCAGCCGAAACTCATCTGGCCAGTCGTACCATGGCCTGTCGTCCTGCATCTTTCTGATCAAAGTGTATGCGACATATCCTCTGAGCCACCATGCGTTGTCGTCACAGAACTCATCAAAGTCCTCATCGTCCGGGATCTCACTTCTGTTTATGAATCTCGTATCGCCCGCAAAAGCTGATGCGCTGTCATATGGTGAATCTCCCAGTCCCGGAGGATTCAGCGGCAGTACCTGCCATACCCCGAAGCCCGCATCTGCCAGGAAATCGACAAAATCTCTGGCTTTCTTTCCAAGCGGCTGCTCACCAAGTGAGCTGAGATGACATATGACTCCTGCGCTTCTTCCGAGGTCCTCCTTTTCATGCGCTTCATCACGCATGCAGATCAATCTGACTGAAAGGCTGTCCATATGCACCTTATTGAGCATGTCATCTTCAACAGGCAGTTCTTCCGAAGTAAGAAGATCGATCGCATAGCCGCATCTCAATTCGTCAAAACCGTCAAGTCCGACTTCAGCCGGGCCATAGCTTCTGTTTACGAGCACAAGTATGCGCTCATCTTCATTCTTTCTGATGAACGCGAGCACATCATCAGCTGTAGCAGGGCTGTCCGGATCATTCACAATAAGGCCTTTGCTCCCCGAAAGCATCTCGAAGCCGCCGTCTTTAAGCACAGGGTGCTCGTCATAAATCAAGCCGAGCATACGATAGTGGAACCTCAGCCCTTCATCCTCGTGTCCCCACGGATAGCAGCTCCTGTTTTCCGGATCTGCGCCGCCTGTCATGCCCGCCTCATCGCCGTAATAGACGCACGGCACTCCGGGCAGAGCATACTGAAGCGAAGAGAGCATCCTTACTTTGCTTCCTGCCGATTTCCTGTCCTGTTCACCTGCCATCATGGTCATGATACGCTCACGGTCATGACTTCCTACCAGGTTCAGAGCGGAGTAAAAGTTCTCTTCCGGATAATTTTCAGCCAGGCTCATCAGGCGTTCCCCCGCTTTACCAGAGCTGATCGAATAGTTTATATAGTCGAGCAGGATATCTCTGAACGGATAGTTCATCGTTCCGTCCAGTTCGTCCCCTGCAAAATACTGTCTTCTTTCACCGTAGCTGATCTTGTTTGAAGCGTCCTCCCAGACCTCTCCGATAAGAAGAGCGTCCGGGTCAGTGCTTTTCACGGCAGTTCTCACTGATTTTATGAATGAGTCGGGCAGTTCGTCCGCCACGTCAAGACGCCAGCCTGATGCGCCAAGCTTAAGCCAGTGCGGCACTACTCCTTCATAGTCAACTGTATCAGCAGCACTTATGTCACCCGCCGCTTCAGAGTCTATGTCACCCGCCGCTTCAGAGTCTATGTCAGTGTCAGCATCCGGAACAGCATACTTCCCAAGGATGTATGACTTGTATCCCGGGTCTTCCTCGTTCACTTCGGGAAGGTCGTCTACGCCCCACCATGATCTGTAGCCGCACTCTTCTGAGTCGTCGAACTTGTACCAGCTTCTGTACGGAGAATCAGCATGCCCGTAGGCACCGGGCACCTTCACCGCTTCGCCGGGATCCGCGGCAGCGTTTTGATCATCCTGATCAGCTCGCGGTGGATAATTTCCGAACCTGTCGAAATATACGCTGTCCGCGCCTGTGTGGCTGAAGACGCCGTCAAGAATCAGCCTTATGCCCTGCTCCTTCGCGTCTTTTGCGAGTTCGACGAAATCCTCTTCAGTCCCGAGAGCCGGATCGACCTTCATGTAATCAGCCGTATCGTATCTGTGATTCGACGTTGCTTCGAAGATCGGATTCAGGTAGATCGCTGTCACACCAAGTGACTTGAGATAGCTGAGCCTGCTTTTTATCCCCTTGAAACTGCCGCCGTAGAATGACCATTCGCACACTCTGCCGCTGTTGTCACGCACGTATTTTGCCGGTTTGGTCCAGTCTTCTTCTATAACGCGTCTGATATCGGCGCGGCGGTCGTTGACGGTTTTGTTCGCTTTCTCACAGCGTTCCTTCCAGTCATTGTCTCTCGCGAACCTGTCCGGAAAGATCTGATAAACAATCCCGTTCTTATACCATTCCGGAGCTTCGGCTTTCCTGTATACCGTGATCTGATACGGGATGAGCTCGCCGCTTGAGGTGATGGTCTGCCCTTCACCGCCCAGCGCTTCCTGGTTGTTACAGTAATAGACAGAGTGGATCTCTTCACCCTGCCTTAATACTATCCTGAAACGATACCAGAGAAGACACGGGGTATCCGGCGCAGTGACCGTAACAGAATATCTGTGTACCGCCTCCTCTGCCGGAGCCGCCGGAGCCGCCGAGGCTGCGTCTGCACCGGTATCCGTCGGCATCTCAGTCATACGTATATTGGCGTACGTTCCTTCGTCGCCTTCTTTTAATTGAAGAAACGCTTCCCCGGCGCCACTTCCCGTGACGTCGATAGAAAGCGTAACTTCTTCACCCGCCTGGACAGCGCCAAACGGAGTTCTGTATTCTTTTTCTCTTGAATTGTGATATATATTCATACTTTATAGCAGTGATCTGTACAGTTTGCGGTATTCTTCTGCGGAAGCGTCCCAGCTGTAGTTCATGGATGTGGCGTTGCGCTGGAGTTTCTTCCAGGTATCCTGGTGATTGAACCAGAGGTCAAGGGCAAGGTCCGTGCAGTTCCTTAGCCCTATCTTATCAAAGTTCTTGAACGAGAATCCGTTCGCGCGGTCTCCTACATCCCAGTATCCTGAGACTGTATCCTTTAGACCGCCTGTTTCTCTGACCAGAGGAAGAGTGCCGTATCTCATCGCGATCATCTGCGCCAGTCCGCAAGGCTCGAATTCTGAAGGCATCATGAATACGTCCGCCCCTGCGTAGATCCTTCTTGCAAGGCCTTCATCAAAGGCGATCCTCGCCGAGATCTTGCCGCCGCTGGTATATGCGAACGAGCCAAGCGCCTGTTCATATTCGCTTTCGCCTGTGCCGAGCACGACTACCTGCATGTATCTGTTCATGAATTCCGGAAGCAGGTCTACCAGAAGATTAGCTCCCTTCTGCCTTGTCAGCCTGCCTACCATTGCAAATACCGGGCAGTCCGGATCTTCGAACAGACCCATTTCTCTCTGAAGGGCGAGCTTGTTCTCTTCCTTCTTGTCCAGAGTGTCAGCATTATAGTTGACCGCGAGGGCTTTGTCCGTCTCCGGGTCATATGACGTCGTGTCGATACCGTTGATGATCCCTGACAGCTTGTAGCGTCTCGACTGGAACAGTCCCTCGAGTCCCTCGCCGCAGCCCTGACCGCAGATCTCGTCAGCGTATGTCGGGCTCACTGTCGTGACCGCATCAGCATATATCACAGCTCCCTGCAGGAAGTTCACCGCGTCGTCATGACACATCTGTCCTTCTGCCGGAGTCCCTGCAAGGCCGAGCACTTCGCCGGTCATCAGCGGGTTATACTGCCTCTGGAACTTGAGGTGATGGATCGTGAAGACTGTCTTGATGTGATCATACAGCGGATCTCCGTTGTACTGTTCTCTCAGGAACACCGGGATCAAAGCCGTATGCCAGTCGTTCGAATGGATTATGTCCGGAGCGAAAGTACCGCAGATGTGCCTTACTGTCTCAAGAACAGCCTTTGAGAAAAACGCGACACGCTCGCCGTCGTCGAACTCGCCGTATATCCCTGCTCTCTTGAAGTAATACTCGTTATCGAGGAAGTAATACATCACGCCGCCCTTACGCAGTGTGAAAAGGCCGCAGTACTGGCTTCTCCAGCCGAGATCCACATAGTAATTCTCGACATACTGCATCTTCTCCTTGTACTCAGCCGGTATCTGACTGAGAAGCGGCAGGATGACGCGGCAGTCCATGTCATCTGACTTAAGAGCCGCAGGAAGCGCTCCCGCAACGTCGCCCAGTCCGCCGGTCTTCAGGAACGGCGCACATTCAAAAGCCGCAAAAAGGACTTTGGTTTTATCATTTTTTGACATCTCTGTTTCTCCTTTGCTGGTATGCCAGGGTGGGGACGTTTCCCACCTTCGCATTTTTGCGAAGGAGGGAAACGTCCCCACCCTCGCAATTAGATCTTCATGTCTTTATAGATGATGACAGGCTCGTCTTCGTCGCCCTGGATCTTGACTCTGTCGCTGATCTGGACGTACTTGTCTGCTACCACGTTGTCAAGCATCGCGCCTGCGCCGATATCTACATGCATCATAATGATACTGTTTCTGACCACAGCGCCTTTACCTATATTTACGTTTCTGAAGATGATGCTGTTCTCTACAGTTCCCTCGACCTGGCATCCGGTGGAAATGATAGAATTCCTGACATCGGATGTAGGAGTGAAGAACGCAGGCGCCTCGTCCTGTGTCTTGGTGTAGATCATCCTCTCCTTGTTATTGAATACTTCGTTTCTTATCTCATGGATGCACATGTCCTGGCTGACTTTCAGGTATTCCTGTGTGTTGCCGACCTTGCCAAGGTAGCCCTTGAACTCGTATGTGTCCATATCGATGTTTCCGATATTCTTCTTCATGAGCTGGAACATGTCCATATACTCCAGAGCCTTGAACCAGTCAAGGAAGTTCAGCATGAACTGTCTGTCTATGATGAAGCACTCCATGAAGTAGTTCGCCCACCCGGAAGCTTTGCTCTTGATGCTCGTGACTTTACCCTCGTCGTCGAGATCAAAGAAATATCCGTTGTATTTCTCGCCTCTTGGCACTTTCATGTATACAGCTGTTACCGGCTTGCCTGATTCTCTGTGCTTCTCGATCAGCGGCTCAAATGACATGTTGTATACGTCGCTGGATCCTGTAACGATAACATAGTCAGCATCGTCTCTCTCGAGGAACCTCTTGTTCTCGATCATGTCTCTCATGAGGAATCTGCTCTCGCCTGTCTGCACGCCGTAGACCGAGCCCGGCATCAGGAAGAGTCCGCCGTTCTTTCTGTCAAGAGCCCATGGCTTACCTGTACCGATATGGTCGATAAGAGATCCTGAGTTATACGGCGTGATGACTCCTACTGTATTGATCCCGGAGTTCACCAGGTTGGACAGCGCGAAGTCGATGAGCCTGTATCTTCCACAGAAAGGAAGAGAGGCAAGTGTTCTGTCTTTAGTAAGGCCACGGAATCCGTTTCCGGAATATGTGGCTGAAATCAGTCCTATGGTTCTCATCTCGTCCTCCTTCCTATATCGACAGCTTGGCTTTACCGAATACTTCGATTTCGCCTTCTTTTGTGCCTACGTCTGTCCTGTCGTCGACTTTGGCGCCTTCGTTGATTATCGCTCTCGTGACGTGGCAGTCACGGCCAACGAACGCGTTAGGAAGAACTATCGAATCTTCCACGACCGCACCTTCATCGATCACGGCGCCTGATCCCAGGATCGAGTGGCGCACTGATCCGTATACTCTGCAGCCGTTGCTTATCAGTGAGTTGGACACATTCGCCTTCGGTCCGATGTACTGAGGCGGATAGATATTGGAATTCGAGAACACCTTGTTGTTCTCTGTGAACACGTTGATGTTGTCGATATTGTCCATCAGGTCCATCTGGCTGTCGTAATAGCTCTGCACTGTTCCTACATCTCTCCAGTAGCCTTCGAACCTGTAAACGAATATCTTCTGCTGTTTCGCGAGCATCTTTGGAATGAGGTCGTTGCCGAAGTCGTGAGTCGATTTCTTGTCGCCGTGGTCCTCGAGCAAAGCCTCTCTGAATGCTTTCCATTTGAAAATGTAGATACCCATGGAAGCCAGATTGCTGTCAGGCTCTTTCGGTTTCTCGGAGAACTTCGTGATGCGGTCTTCCTTGTCAGCCGTCATGATTCCGAATCTGCTGGCTTCTTCCCAAGGCACTTCGATAACGGAGACTGTAAGATCGGCGTTATGGGCTTCATGCTCCATAAGCATCTTGTTGTAGTCCATCTTGTAGATGTGGTCGCCTGAGAGAATGAGCACATTTTCCGGCTCATACATGTCGATGAAATCGATGTTGTGATAGATGGCGTCCGCCGTGCCCTCATACCACTCTCCGCCGCTCTCTCCCGCGTACGGTGGAAGGATGTGCACGCCGCCGTCGGCAACAGCAAGGTCCCACGCCTCGCCGGTCCCTACATACTGGTTCAGCACCAGCGGTTTATACTGGATCAGGATACCGACTGTATCAATGCCGGAGTTAGTACAGTTCGAAAGGCCGAAGTCGATGATACGGTATTTCCCTCCGAATGATACTGCCGGTTTCGCGATGCTTGAAGTAAGCTTCCCAAGCCTGGTGCCCTGACCACCGGCAAGGAGCATCGCAATGCATTTCTTTTTCTTCATCAAAATGCCTCCTTAAAAAGTGTATATATTACCGAAGCGCCTGATGATTCAGCCGCTATATTACCAACAGCATAGATATAGGCAGGATGTTTTCTGTCAGTACCAAGCCGTAAAACGCAAGCTGTATGGAAATACTGCGAGGCTTTACGGCGTCGGTAATTGCGAAAAACGGCTGCCAACGTTCACTGGCGTTCACTCCTACGCTTCGCTTCGCTGTCCCATTTGTCCAAGCCAGCTGAAGCTGGGGAAAATGGGCTAGAGTGCATGCCAGATGTCGTCAGAATACTCCCTTATCGTTCTGTCACTCGAGAAGAATGCGGAGTTCGCGATGTTCGCAAGCGACATCCTGAGCCATTTCTCTCTGTCGGAGTATGTCCTGTCGACGTCTTCCCATGCCTTCACATATGAATCAAAATCTCCGAGCACGAAGTACTCGTCGTTGTATCTCAGCAGAGCATCGTAGATGCCCCAGAAATTGTAATCGCACTTGCTGAAGAATCCGTTCACGAGCTGTTCTGTCATGTATTTAAGTCTCGAGTCGTTTTCTGCTACAGCATTCGCGTTGTATCCGCCGTGCATGTAGAAGTTCTCTACCTCGTCTGAGGTATATCCGAAGATCTTCATGTTGTCGTCGCCGACAAGCCTGTTGATCTCAACATTCGCTCCGTCCATCGTGCCGAGCGTGACTGCTCCGTTCATCATGAATTTCATGTTTCCGGTGCCGCTCGCTTCTTTGCCTGCTGTTGAGATCTGCTCGCTTATGTCAGCCGCAGGGTAGATGAGCTGTGCGTTGGAAACGCAGAAGTTCTCGATGAATACGACTTTGATCCTGTCGTTTACGTCAGGGTCGGAATTGATCACGTCAGCGAGGCTGTTGATAAATTTGATGACTTCCTTTGCGAACGCATATCCCTGCGCAGCCTTGCCTGCGAAGATGAATGTATAGTTGTTTATCGGAAGATCGTGATCCTGCTTGAGCCTGTTATACAGATCCAGGATCTTGAATCCGTTCAGGAGCTGCCTCTTATAGGCGTGCATTCTCTTTACCTGTACGTCGAACACTGAGTCAGGGTCGACTTCGATCTCCATATTCTTTCTGATGAATTCCGCAAGTCTCAGCTTGTTCGCCCTCTTGACCTCTCCAAGCTCTGCCAGGAAGTCTTTGTCGTCAGCAAAATCCTCGAGCTTTTTGATCTGATCAAAATCACTCTGCCAGTCAGTGCCGATGGTTTTGTTGATGAGCTCCGCAAGCTCCGGGTTTGCCTGGATCATGAAACGTCTGTGACTAATGCCGTTCGTCTTGTTATTGAACTTATCCGGCTCAAGCTGATAGAACTTGTTGAATACTGATTTGACGAGGATATCGCTGTGCAGCGCGGAAACGCCGTTCACGGAATGGCTGCCGATGACCGACAGGTTTGCCATCCTGACCTGGTTGTCCCACAGCGGCGCCGTCTCACGGGCGACATCGTACCAGTTCTCTGTCTTCTTCTGCAGCTCTTCCTGCCATCTCTTGTTGATCTCTTCGATAATCAAGTAGATCCTCGGAAGGAGCTCCTGGAAATACGGGATGTTCCACTTTTCCAGCGCTTCAGGAAGCACTGTGTGGTTCGTGAATGAGATCGTCTTCTTCGTGATCTCCCACGCGTCATCCCACTCAAATCCTTCCTGGTCCATGAGGATCCTCATGAGCTCAGGTATACACATCGTTGGATGTGTGTCATTGATGTGGATCTGGACGTGGTCAGGCAGCTTCTCAAGGCCTTCATCGCCGAACTCCAGCTTGTACTTTCTTATGATCTTGCCCATGCCGGCTGCAACGAGGAAATATTCCTGTCTGAGCCTGAGCTTCTTGCCGATGCCGTTCGAATCGTCAGGATAGAGGATGCTCGTGATAGCCTCGATCTCGCTCTTCTCCTTCATGGCTTTGGCATATTCGCCCTCGTTGAACGCCTTCATGTCGATGGTGTCGTGAACTGGCTTTGCGTCCCAGAGATAAAGACGGTTCAGTGCCTTACCGTTGTTCCCGATGATAGGAACATCATAAGGGACTGCCCTGACTTCAGTGTAGTCCACGTGCTTGTATTCCATCTTGCCGTTATTGTAGCTTCTGTCTACACGGCCGCCGAATCTTACGATGACGGAGTTGATGGCCTTTTTACGCTCCCAGATGTAGCCGTCGTCCAGCCAGGCGTCAGGAAGCTCGATCTGATATCCGCTCTCGATCTTCTGTCTGAAAAGTCCGAATCTGTAGCGTAGTCCCATTCCGTCTCCGCGGATTCCGAGCGCTGCCATGGAGTCGATGAAGCACGCGGCCAGTCTTCCGAGACCGCCGTTTCCAAGACCCGGCTCAGGTTCCATCTCAAACAGCCTGCTCAGATCTATTCCGAAATCTTTCAGGCCTTCTTCAGCCTGTTTCCTGATGCCCAGATTTATCAGGTAATTCTCCATGAGCTTACCGATGAGGAATTCCATGGAGAAGTAATATACTCTTTTATTCTTAGGAGGCTCAAATGCCGAAGCCGCTTCTGCTCTTATCTCTGCCTCGTGCTTGATCAGCTCAGCGAGCACCTCGAATTTATCTTCATTGTCAAGCTTCTCGGGCTCGCTGTCGAACATCGATCTCGAGAGGTTGTTGAATTCTGCTTTAAAGTCTTCTTTAGTTCTAATCATATAGTTCCCTTTCATTAAAGTATAAATGTCTGAATAACATTATATACCTAAAGCCGCGTATATTCCACTTTTCATTCTTGCAATATGAAACACCGGTGATATAATAAAGCCAGAAGGAATCGCTTAAGCGGTTGGCCTTTCGATAACGGTTGAACCGTCCTAATCAGCTGAATCACTTATAGGGCGGTTTTTTTGTACCCTGACACTCATTGTGATCCGCAATACCCCTTTAGAGTAAGAGATCGTGAGTCTCATTGTGGCACCTCCTTTCCTGCTATCTCACCTGCCTACCTCAGGCGGCAAACTGCAATAACCGAAAGGCCAACCACCCTGCTATCCTTCTGGTTTTTTCAATGTATCATTTTCGGCATTAAATGTCAATATTTACCATATATAAATCATATTGACATTTTACATGCGCAAAAAAAATGAGACGCCTGAGCGTCTATAAAGCCTGGGGGCTGCCGCAAATAGCGGCAGCCCCCAGGCTTAGTATTTAGGAGAGAGAGTCGAAACGATTGCTATGACAGTTCTTCTTCCATGTCGCTTGTCTGCTTCTCTTCTCCTTCGCGTGTAGTCTTCCTGGCTGCGATTCCGAGTACTGCTTCGACTGCGAGGATGATCACCATCATCAGCGTCCACTGGTCTGTGAGCTGCATCGGAAGGCTCATGTCTTCTGTCAGGATGAATGCGATGACGGATACGATCGCTGTGATGACTCCGAGTCCTCTTACGAGAGGCTTGCGGTTAGTTCTGTCTGCTTCCTTCTCCTCATCCTCATCTTCGCCCTTCTTCTTGAGTCCAAGGATGGATACGATAGCTGCGATAACGACTGTGATTATAGCTGCGATCAGATTGATCAGTGCCCATGCTGTGGCAGGTGCTGCCTTGGCTGTCTGTCCGTCTGTGATCTCTTCTGTTTCTGTGGCTGCTG
Source organism: uncultured Eubacterium sp. (assembly GCA_964388765.1). Classification (GTDB taxonomy): domain Bacteria; phylum Bacillota; class Clostridia; order Peptostreptococcales; family Anaerovoracaceae; genus Aminicella. The sequence continues at coordinate 10,160 of CAYMBU010000012.1, read as the reverse complement.
CGAGTGGAGCCTCTCCGTCTTCAACTGTAGCTGTACCGTTGTTCTGTGCCGGTGCATTTACTGTCGTCATTGCAGGTGCTGCAGGTGTTGATGCCGGTGTGATGGCGTCTGTTGTTGTTGCTGCTGTCGTTCCCTGTGCCTTAGGTGCATTCGGAGCCTTAGGTGAATCAGGTGTTCCCGGTGTCTTCGGTGCGTCAGGTGTCTCCGGTGTAACAGGGGCTGCAGGTGTGTCTGTATCTTCTGTCTCTGGTTCTGGTTCCGGTTCAGGCATCTCAGGTACTTCGAACAGATCCATGTGATTCAGGAAGTCGATATATGCTTTCTTCTCAGGTGATGTGATGAATGCGAGGATGTCTGCCTCTACGATATCTTCGAGCTGTGCCTCTACGTATGGCGCGTTCTCGAACTCGACCTCGCCCTTTACAGGTGCTTCAGGTGCCTCAGGTGCTTCCGGTACGTTGTATGTCTTGTATGTTTTGAGAGGCATCCATGCGTAGTTGTATACTACTTCGATGTCCTCAATGTCTCCTGCTCTTACTGTTCCGTCTCTGAACGATATCTCATGTGTGTCTCCGCATTCCCAGCCGTACTCGTTGTGCTTCGCGTTAGTCCCTACATAGGAGTCGCTCTCCATCCAGTACCCCATCGAGTGACCTTCGTCTGTGTTGTAGTAGAATGCAGCGTATCCCGGGTTCGTGTTCTCTGCCGGCGCGCTCATTGCCTTGAATGTGATCACGTCGTTGGCGTCGATCTCGAACTCCTCTTTGTATGAGATCTCTGTGTCGTAGAAGTTGTGCTCGATTGTGACTTTGATCATGCGTCCTGACTTCTCCTCTGCTTCCTCGATAACGTATGTGTCTGTCGCTGTGAGCTGAGGCGCGGATGCGTTCTTCTCTACCGACGCCTTTGCAGGCTCGTTGTAGTGGGTATTGATCAGGTCGTTGTACTGCTGTACTGACTGGTATCCTGCTGCCTTGATCTTCTCTTCCATCTTTACGTCGTATTCGTACTGGGCTGCCTTAGCTTCGTACTGTGCCATGTCTTCGTTGTATTTCGTTACGTCGCTCTCGTATTTTGCGTCTCTTGCTTCCTCCGCTGCTTTACGTCCTGTCTCGTTCTCCTCGTCGATCTGACGGTTTCTTTCCTCAGCGTCTTTCACTGCCTGTTCATTACGGGCTCTGGCGTCGCTGACTCTCTGTTCCTCTGCCGCGTTGTGGCTCGCGATCTCTTCGTTCCTTCTGTTTGTCTCCGCTACCGCCGCGTCGTACTCTTCGTCTACTGCCTTGTTGTAGCTCTCTACTGATGCGTTGTAGTCGTCTACCTTTGCGTTGTACTCTTCGATGGCGGCGTTGTCTTCATAGCTTTCCGCGACCGGCATCTCCGGTGCTTCAGGTACTGTCTCTGTGCCGGCGAATGCGGCTGTCGGTGTGATCATCATCGTTGTGATGAGTCCTGCTGCGATCATACTCTTGATCATGTCTTTCATGTTTGTGTTTTTCATTGTTTTTTCTCCTCTCACTTTTCGTGTTTCTTTGTTTTGTCGTTCATCCTTTCGACAATTTTATGATACGGGACAGACCGTCACAAAAAGCGTCCAATTTTGCATATCGCGAATGCAAAACCGTCACACAAATCGTCACATAAACAAAGTCCGAGCGGTAAATCGAGAAAAAACATGGGGGAAAAAACAAAAAAACACCCTGTTTGAAGCAATAAAAAAAGCAGGCCATTATCTAACCTGCCTTCCTCTTTAAACAGTGTTTTTATGGAACCTGGCCCTGTTAGCCGTATCCCCGGCTCCGGTTTTGATCTCACCGGCTTTTGTCAGGGCGATCCTTGTCAGCTGCGGACCGATAAGCTCATAGACCAGCACGCTGAACAGGATAATGTTCCGGATCATGTCTCCCATATCTTCGCCAAGCACCTGAGCCGTGACCACCATGCCGAGCGCGACGCCGGCCTGCGGAAACAGTGTGATCCCAAGATGATTCCGTACCGTCTTGCTGCAGCCCATGAATGTACTGCTTATATACGCGCCGGAATACTTGCCGATGCATCTAAAGAGAATGTATACGATTCCGATAAGTATGTTCATAGGCGAATGGAACACGGTGAAATCGAGAGCTGCCCCTGAAAGCACGAAGAATGTGGCGTAAAGAGGCGACGTCCATCTCTGCGACCTTTCCATGATATCCGCCGAATAGTCGCTCAGATTACAGAACATGGTCCCAAGCATCATACATACCAGTAGCGGCGAGAATGAAATCTTCACTCCTCCTGCCAGATCGAACTCACGAGACGCCATCGCAATCGTCATAACTACGAAAGATATAGTCATCGAAAGTCTGTTGGAGTTGGAGAAAAACACCTTCTCGACACACGTCAGGAGCCATCCCATAACAGAGCCAAGTATGATGGAGAATACTATTTCCAGCGCAGGGTTTATCACAACCGTGACAGCATCTATCTCTCCTCCGTTCATCGCCTGCGCTACACCTATGGACACCGAGAAGATAACAAGTCCTACAGCGTCATCCAGTGCTACGATCGGAAGAAGAAGTTCTGTCACAGGACCCTCTGCCTTGTACTGTCTCACGACCATGAGTGTCGCCGCCGGCGCTGTGGCTGAAGCTATCGCACCGAGAGTGACCGCGACGGGAAGCGGCATTACATCAGGTCCAAGAATGAGATACATGGCTATAAGCGCTGTATCCACCAGCACAGCCGCGAAGACCGCCTGCCCGATACCGATCACTGTCGCCGTGATCCCTGTCTTTCTAAGATGATCCATCCTGAACTCATTACCGATATCAAAGGCAATGAAGCCCAGCGCGACATCGCTCAGGAAGCCGACGCTCTCCAGATCTTCCATTGAAACAAAGCCGATACCGTGGATACCCAGCCTTCCGACCATGAACGGACCAACCAGGACTCCCGCGATCAGAAATGCGGTAACGTCAGGGAAATTCAGTTTACAGTATTTAAATACGCGGGTCATCATCAGACCCGCGAATAAAGCTAAAGCAGTTGCAAGCAGTAAATGCATATAAGTCTCACCTTCCAAGTCAAAAAGTAAGGGCAGATCACTTTCCGCCCTTGTACGTATTTTATTTCTTTCTGAAGATGCATCCTCCGATCGGCGGCATCTTGATCGTGATCGAATACGGCATTCCGTGTGAAGGTTTCTTCTTCGCCCGGATCTGCCTCGGATTCACGCATCCGCCTCCGGCGTATCTCACGTCGTCTGTATTGATGATCTCCTTATAGAATCCAGGCTCAGGAACTCCGATGGTGTATTCGCCATATGCCTGTACTCCGGCGTTCGCCGCGATGACAAGAAGCTCGCCCTTGTTGGCCTCGATCTTCTCTTCCTCGCTCGCGCTCTTCGGCGGGAGCTTCTGTCCGGCCGTATTCTTCTCAAGGCTTCTTCTTATATATGTATAGATCATCTGCTCGTTGTTGTCAGCGTCGATCCACTGAAATCCGCTGAAGTCCGTGTCGCTGTCCCAGAGAGCAGGATTCTCGCGGTATACATGGTTCATGTCTTTAATGTAGTCTTTATACTTCGCGTGGTTCTCATACTGAAGCATGAACCACTCCAGCTCCTCATACTCACGGAACTCGATGAATTCGGCGAGCTCATGGCCCATGAAGTTCAGCTTCTTGCCCGGATGTGTCATCTGATACAGGTTCAGGAGCCTTATGCCCGCGAATTTACGCCATGTATCTCCAGGCATCTTGCCGATCAGGGAACACTTGCCATGTACGACCTCGTCGTGTGACAGAGGCAGGATATAGTTCTCGCTGTATGCATATGTGATCGCGAAAGTCAGCTTGTTGTGGCATCCCGGCCTGAATGGGAAATCTGTCTTCATATATTCCAGAGTGTCGTTCATCCAGCCCATGTTCCACTTGTAATGGAATCCGAGTCCGTTTGCGTCAGGAGGCGCTGTAATGAGCGGCCAGGCGGTGCTTTCTTCAGCGATCGAAACGACGCCCGGACATCTTGTGCCTATCATATAGTTGAATTCCTTCAGGAACTCGATAGCGTCCAGATCGCCTTCATCTCCGTATTTATTGAACTTCTTCATGTTTTCATCCTGGATGCCGAAGTTCAGATAAAGCATGCTGCTCACGCCGTCAACTCTGATGCCGTCTGCGTGATATTCCTCGATCCAGTACATAGCGTTCGACAGCAGGAAGCTCCTGACCTGCGGACGGCCATAGTCAAATTTGTACGTGCCCCAGTCAGGATGTTTCTCTTTCTCGTACAGCTTACTTCCGTTGAACTCACAAAGGCCCTGTTCATCCGGGCAGAAATGTCCCGGCACCCAGTCAAGTATGACGCTCAGCCCTGCTTCATGGCACTTGTCGACAAGATATTTGAAATCTGCCGGCGCTCCGTATCTTGAAGTCGGCGCATAATATCCGGTCACCTGATATCCCCAGGAAGCGTCCAGAGGATGCTCCATCACAGGCATGATCTCCAGATGAGTGTATCCCATATCCTTCACATACTCAGGAAGCTCATCTCCAAGCTCTCTGTATGAGAAGAAGTTGCCGTCCTCATGACGGCGCCATGAACCGAGATGCATCTCATATATGTTCATCGGAGATTTAAAAGTATTTTTCTTTGCTCTCTCAGCCATCCATTCAGAATCGCCCCAGTCATATGACGGGTCGCAGACCTTGGATGCTGTACCCGGTCTTGTCTCCGAATGGAATGCGAACGGGTCGGCCTTGAACTGGTGCTTTCCTGACTTCAGTGTGATGTCATATTTGTATCTGTCCCAGATCTTTGCTCCCGGCACAAAACATGTACGTACGCCTGTGTCGCCGAGTTCCTTCATCACATATGCGTCACCCGCTTCTGCGTTGTAAGGATCCCAGCCGTTGAAATCTCCGGTCACCCTTACTTCATTTACGTCAGGTACCCATACCGTGAACTGGACGCCGCCGTCCATCAGGTGCGCGCCGAACCCTCTATATGCGTGATAGTTCTCGCCTGTATTGAACAGGTATGTGAAGTCCTCTGAAAGAACTTCCTGGATCTCATTCTTTTCCATCCTGCAGCTTCCTCCATAGCTTTCATCTTACATGATGCTGCTTTTTCTCTTTATATATAATAACACAAAATCACTCAGTAGGCTGTTTATAGTTTTTCCTGTATTCTTACCGGCACGAATCCGAATTCCTCCTGGATCAGTACCGTAAGAGGTATCCCCAGCGCAACAGGGAATAATATCGTGTTGCACAGTACTATAACGGCAAATTTCATATAGTCAACGTCAGGATAGAAGTAAGCTACAGCCGGCGTTATTATCAAAGCCTCTATTGCCGCTACTGCTGTTATCGTTCCGATAAACTTCAGCATCCGCTTCCCTGACCTGAGATCAAAAGCTGTCCCGGCATACTTCGCCCAGTAAATATAGAAAAGGAACGGGCCGAGGAAATTAGCCAGAGCGCCTGCCGCTGACGATATTCTCAAGCTACCTCCAATGATGTCTGAAATAACGTTCCCCAGGCTGAGCACGACGCATCCCGGTATCCCGAAGAATATCCCGTAGATCGGCTGGAGTATAGTAACAGGCCTGATGTCAGTAAAGCCCGGCATTATGTCCAGCGCCTTGAACGGTATCGAAATGATGAAATATGTAATGAACAGCAGCAATACTATGAACGTCTTCTGTTTTGCAGTAGTATCCATAACATTGAAATGCGGGCGAAGCCTTTCTTCCGGCACAGGATTTTGATCTCCCCCGCTGTCTGCCTCTGACGCCGGGTCCGCGGTCTGTGCCGTATTCTTTTTCACACCGCCAGGCAGCCTTATCAGCTCCGTCAGATTGCCGAGCAGGACAAATACGACCGCCGCCACTTTTGTTGCCGTCATCGTCACGCTGCCGACTATGCCTGCAGGGAGGATCACACACCACAGAGCCGCGAAAACATTCTCAAGTGAATATATGATGGTGGCCGACGATGCCGTTGTCCGTCTCTGCGCGAACGTATTGAGCACCTGCGCTGTCACTGTGACAAAATACGAATGCACGAACAGGCTCGCGACTACCTGTCTGGACCACGGTACCGCGAAAAACGTCGCCGGCTGCAGCGCTGTCCACGCCGCGTAGCTCGTTATCCCCGAGAACAGGATGATCAGAGCAGCCAGAGTGATCGAATCGTGTTCTCTCGCCGCCCTGTTGAGCTTTATATAAAACAGCCCTCTTAATATTGCCGCGATAAAGACAAGCACAAGAGACTTTGTATCAGGACTTGTCTCGTTTCCCATGAATGCCAGGACGACCCCGACTGTAATGAACACTGAAGAAACAAGCGTCCTGACGCCCACCTTCTGCCGCAGAAGGAACATCAGTCCCGGCATGAAAATGACCGTCATTGAAATGGTGAAATCTCCCGTCAGCACGTCGAAAGATTTCCATCCGTATATATACATTACGTTATATGTAAAATACAGTACCGCAAGCAGCGCGCATTGGATCACGAGACCTTTTCCGGCCTTCATGATCTCATTCTTTATCCTTTTGAAAAAGCACATGAAAAGAAGCGCCGCGCCGATAAGGTTGGTCATGCATGATACGGCGAACGGTATGACGGTGTCCGGCATGCATGAAAGAATAATGACTTCCGCCGACCATATCGCGGTCACACAGAGAAGGCATATATTGGCCTGAAACCTGTTCATATCACTCCTTTTCTGTGCTCCCCGCACATTCCTCACAAAGTCCGTATATTACCGTATGGTGGAAATCCGGTATGAAGCCGTGATGCTCTTCCAGATGTTCCCGGAGCTCACGGAGCTCATCGCAGTGAAGATGGAACAGCTTTCCGCACTTCAGACATTTACCGTGTACGCAAAGGCCTTCGCCGCACTCCTCATGATCGATATACTCAAAGCAGGCCGGCGTATTCTGGTCGATTATATATTTATCAGCAAAGCCCTCTTCCACGAGCCGCTCCAGCTGCCTGTAAACAGTAGCCTGTCCGATCTTTCTTCCGCCGTTTCTGGTCGAAGTCTCTTCGCCTCCGCACTCTTTCAGACCGGCAAGATGCTCATATACTTCCGCGGCCGTAACATGGTTCCCTTTTACAGACTTGAGATATTCCAGCACTTCGTTATGCTGTCTCGTATTGTACTGATTCTTTTTGTTCATTTATCTTCCTTTGATCATGCCGGCAGCCCAGCAGATGGCAAACACCAGCACCTGTACAGCCACAATAGTAGAACCGACCGGAGTCCCGGCGAGGATCGATATCACGATGCCTGCCGCAGCCGATACAACAGCGGTCACTGCAGAACAGACCGTCACCGCGCCGAAACTGTGGAAAAGCCGCATCGCTGAAAGCGCCGGGAATATCACGAGCGCTGAGATCAGAAGCGACCCCACCAGATTCATTGCAAGCACGATCACAACTGCTGTGATCACGGCAATCAGCAGATTGTATGCATCGGTCCTGGTCCCCGTCGCTCTTGCGAAATCCTCGTCAAAAGTCACCGCGAATATCCTGTTGTAGAACATTGCATAGACGATAAGCACCACCGCAGACATTATGAGGCAGATGGCAACGTCGCTTTTCTCCAGGGTCAGGATCGATGTCGAGCCGAAAAGCGTGCTGCATACGTCTCCGGATATATTGGACGACACCGGGAACAGATGCATGAGCAGATATCCGAAAGCCAGAGCAGCAACAGATATCATCGCTATCGCGGCATCCCCTTTGATCTTCGCGTTCTTCCCGCCTCTGAGCAGCAGGACCGCGCTCGCAACAGTGACCGGGAGCACGATGAGCATGTTGTTCGTGACGCCCGTTACGGTCGCGACCGCAAGCGCTCCGAAAGCCACGTGCGACAACCCGTCTCCAATGAACGAGAACCTCTTCAGCACGAGCGATACTCCGAGGAGTGACGCGGAAAGCGCTATGAGCACGCCGACTATGAGAGCGTACTGCACGAACGGGAACTGAAGATATTCTATCAGCTTCTGCAGCATGGCGCATCACCTCCTTCCTCGTGACTGTGATGCATGTGTGGCTTCTTTGGCTCGCCGAACACAACGTCGTCTTCTATTATCTGCCCGCACGTATCACATACGTCGAAATCTTCCTTTGCTCCGAAAGAGACTTCGTCTCCGATCGACAGTATGTGGGAAGCATACTTTTCCGCAGCCGCAAGGTCGTGCGAGATCATGATTATCGCAATGCCCTCCTTGTTAAGGCTCTCGATGAGGTCGTACATCTCTGATGTGACCTTCGGGTCAAGACCTGCAACAGGCTCATCCAGAAGCAGTATCCTTCCTGCGGCGCAAAGCGCCCTCGCAAGAAGCACTCTCTGCTGCTGTCCTCCCGAAAGATCGCGGTAGCACCTTTTCTCCAGATCGAGGATCCCCATCCTCTTCATGTTCTCTTCTGCCTCCACCTTCTCTTCATGCGAATAGAAGGGCCGCATGCCTGTCTTGCCCTGAAATCCCGATATGACGATCTCTTTCACTGATGCCGGGAAATCTCTCTGCACTTCCGTCTGCTGCGGAAGGTATCCTATCTCTCTCGCCTTTAGTCCTTCACCTGTCTCGATCACGCCTTTGACCGGCGGGATCAGCCCAAGCAAGGTCTTCATGAGCGTCGTCTTGCCGGATCCGTTTTCACCGACTATGCAAAGGTAATCTCCCTGCTCGACGGTGAAACTGATCCCGCTTACGACAGCCCTGGAATCATATCCTACCGTAAGATCTTCTGCTTTAAGTAAAGACATTCTATCTCCTTTTTATCTATGGCCCTGTCTATCGGCCTTATCTATCTGCCCCAAGCGCTTCTTCAAGCACTTCAAGGTCCTTTTCCATTATGCCGAGGTATGTCGCTCCCTCATCTATCTCTTCCTCAGTGACCGACTGCATCGAGTCGAGCGTCAGTATCTTCTGTCCGCCGCGTTTCGTGTTTTCTGACACTGTCCTGGCGATCTTTCCGTCTGAGCCGTCTATCGTCATGATGCAGTCCAGGCCGTATTCATCCACTTTGCCTGCCAGAAAACGCACCGTCTCGAAGCTGGCTTCTGTCTCAGCTGAACACCCCGCAAAAGCTGCGTAATATCTGATTCCGTGGTCGTCTGTCAGATAGCGGAACGGGAATCTGTCTCCGAAAACAAGCACGTTCTTCGACGCTTCAGCGACAGTTCTGTCGTATTCCAGATCCAGCTCCAGAAGGCTGCTTATATAGTCTTCCGTGTTCTTTTCGTACGCTTCTTTGTTGTCCGGATCCACTTCACAAAGTGTGTCCTTTATCGCCTCGCAGAACATCGCCGCGTTTCTCAGCGACAGCCAGACATGCTCGTCATACTCTTCCTCGTGATCATCATCGTCATGGTCCTCGTGGTCATGGTCATGGCCTTCATGGTCTTCTTCATCTTCATGATCGTGATCGTGGCCTTCATGTTCCATGCCCTCGACCGTCTCTTCCGTCTTGGCCTGCTCACCCAGCACGTCCATCAGACAGATCACTTCCATCTTGTCGTTTTCCGCCTTGTCTATGACGTCCTTGACCCATGCGTCAGATTCTCCTCCGACATATATAAAAACGTCACAAGACGATATCTTCATGATGTCGTCCACTGTCGGCTGATAGCTGTGAAGGTCGGCGCCGTTTTTTACGAGAGGCTCAACCTCGACATTATCATTACCGTCTCCCGCGATCTCACGTGCCCAGTCATATTCCGGAAAGATCGTGGCTACGACCCGTATCTTATCATCCGCCGCGTTATCTGTTCCCTGCCTGTCGTTCCCGCTTTTTCCGCATGAGCAAAGCAAAGCCAGCCCTGCTGTCAGCGCCATTATCAAAACCATTATTGCGATTCTTTTTCTCATTTTGAATCCTTTATCTGAACATAAATTGATAAGCATTATCAATTTACGATTATATCACATACATCTTCTCCGTCAAGACCCTGCGCCTAAAACAGCCGATCGTCAAAATGGACTTCTCAGCGCGTTTCTTTGCCAAGTCGATATATCGACCATGAAGTCGATCTGATGTGGCCTGATGAGATTTTATACAAATCTGATCAAAATCCTCTATTTGTATAGGATCTTCAATATTTTTGCCAGATTTGTATAAAATAATCCCTTGACAAGCGGCTTTTTCGAGGGTTTTGCCAT
>CAYMBU010000011.1:22420-22963 GCA_964388765.1 uncultured Eubacterium sp. | reverse complement strand
ACTCATCAACTAAACGATCAGATACCCCTTTAACATAAATTGACCTCTTCCCAAAACTGTGTTTCATTATACCGCATTTCCCGCTCGCACTCTATTAAAATCTCACGAAAAAACCGGGCTTTTTTACAGGCCCGGCGTAATTCGTTTATCGGTTCACTATTCTGTAAAGAATCTCAGCATTCTTTCGCGGTAATCCGGCGCAGTATCAAAAGCCGCATGGCCGAATCCGATATACATGTACAGCCTGAAGTCCGGACGATAGTCTAGGTTCACGGCGATCTCCATCGTCGCGTCTGCGCTGAGCACGCCATCCTCATACACACCTACCGCGAGCACAGGGCATTTTATCTTTGACAGCTCATCCGTCACGTCGAAGTCTCTAGTTCCTTCCGCAAGTATTATGAAGCGCTCCAGCTCTTCATCCGTAACGGTCTTTGCCGCCTCGATCATTGTTTCACGGAACTGATCAAAGACCTCCGATGGATATATCTCTTTACCGAAAGACAGATACAGTCCTTCTCTGTCGCCTTCCTTCGCAAGCCT
>CAYMBU010000011.1:0-22410 GCA_964388765.1 uncultured Eubacterium sp. | reverse complement strand
CTCGAGCACGCTGAACTGCTCGTCCTTCACATGAGCAGATGTCGACCCGAGCATCATCCTGCTCACAAGCTCCGGATACTCTATCGCGATGACCTGTGCCATCATACCGCCCTGCGAAGCACCGAACAGACAGACATCTTTCAGACCAAGCACCTGGAAGGCTTTTGATGTATCGCGGGCCATATCCCTCACCGTGTAGACCGGCGGCAGATCCTTACGCCTGTCGAAAACGTAGATCGTGAAGTCGTCTTCCAGCGACTGATATGCCGCAGCCACCGCATCAGCAGCGCCCATAACGCTCTGCACACTGATGCCCGGCAGTATTACAAGTGTCCTGTCACCGTGCCCGAAGCAGAAATAGTCCATTGAGAAAGAATCTGTTTTTACTGTTGAAATGTCCATATTACTTCCCATAATGAAATACTGTGCTGTTGTTTTAAGTCGGAGCGCAGCTCCTGGCGTACTCGCACGTCAAGGACGCAGCGAACGACTGCATCGGGCGCCCGTTATACGCGCTGGTTCTGCTGTGCTATCTGCTGCAGCTGTTCAGGTGTAACGCCGGCAAGTGCCGCGACTATGCTGAGCACCAGAACAATAATGATGCCGATGATCAGCGCGACGAACTGAGCCCTCGCAAAGTTTTTCACATTTACATTCTTCGCAGTGATCGCAAAGATGATCATGCAGATGAAACCCACTACAGGGATAGCATACAGGATCTCATATCCGATATATCCCAAAGGTGATATCGGCTTGTATCTTTCATCATATTCATCCATTTCAATACCTCCATAAATAATAGAACTGATAACAACGTTATTATATCACGTATACAACTGAACTGTACGTATAGTTATCTGCAGAAGTCCGCGACTCTGGTCAGAAAATCAGGCGCCTCTTCATACAGCCCGTGACCAAGTCCTTCATACATATAGAGCTCGCTGCCGGGTATTCTCTCCGTCATCTCCTCCGATGCCTGACCTGTAACGATCCTGTCATCTGTTCCTCCGATAACAAGCACCTGACAGCTTATCGTATCCAGCTTATCGTATGCGTCATGCGTGATGCAGGATTCAGCCTCCACCCTGAATCTGTCAAAGCTCTTCGGCTTTCCGAAGCTGCCCAGCAGTTTATACTCAAGTCTTGCAGCTTTCAGCCTTGCAGGCGAATATGACCGCTCCGCCGTATCGACCATTATCCCTTTATAGTCTCCGCGGTCCGCCAAATCCAGCCAATGGCCGACTACATCTTTTATAACATCATTCGGCCTTGCCAGAGTAACGGTAAGCACCAGCTTATCCACCTTATCAGGATGGTTTATCGCAAGCCACTGTGCTATCATGCCACCCTGTGACACGCCGACTACTGCGGCTCCGGGAAGCTCAAGCTTCTCCATCGCTTCATTCAGGTCGTCAGCCATCTCGCGTGTCGTCATGCCGGATGGGATACCGACTCTCCTGCTGAAGACATACACAGTGAAGTCTTTTGCCAGCTTCCTGTACAGAAGAGCAAAAGGTAATGCCTTCCCCTTCACGGTCACAAGACCGTCGCCGACACCGGGAAGCATTATCAGCGTGTGGCTTCCCCTGCCGAACCGTATATAGTCCATATCGCCCGTGCTTATATGCACACGGCAGTTTTTCGCATCAAGCATTTTCCACCTCCGGGCTCTTATACAGCCCGAACAAAATCCTTCTGGGCATTTCTTCTGGTCTCTCAACTGCCTGCATCTCCAGCCAGTTTATCTCCTTATACTCTTCATGCACCAGATGAAGCCTTTCGCCGTACGCACTTCCGGTTCCCTGAAATGATTGCCCTCATTCCATTCGAGTGTGCAGTCAACGCTGTTTCCCGTAAGAATCTCATACTGTTTCCGTATGCAGTCTCCGACTGTCGCCATGACAGGGTTCCGCGCCTTTTCTTCTTTCTTTCCAAGGCTGAGGTATACACACCGGCACATGAGAGCATGCTCACTTGCGTAGTCTATCCAGCCCGGAAACCAGACCGAGGGAGACGATGCCGCGACCCCGCAGAACGCGTCCGTCTGATACGCGCTCCACAACGAGAAAAATGCCGCGAGTGAATAGCCACCGAGTATGACCGGGATGTCGTCCGTAAGATCATACCTTGCCAACACTTCCGGTATGAATATTTCTGTGATAAATGAAAGTGTTTCAGTGGCTCCGTCTCCGAACGGTTCTTTCCCAAAGACAGGAGGCGCTTCCCACGGAGAAAGGTCCCTGTCCCAGTCATTCACCTGAAATGACGCCAGTATGAATTTTGATCCCGCGCCTTCTGCTATCAGCTCAGCCTCATGGTCCATGAATTCCGCTTCATGTTCGTCGGACGGTTGTAACAGAAAGAACTCCGGCTCATCACCGGAGTATACTGTGCAGTGTTTCCCTTCAATATCGAATTGTTCTTTCTTCATCCGGACGCACCACCGGTCTTTCTTCTATTTCGCAGTTTTAGCGAGAACTGTTGCGGAAGTCGACACGACTTTACTGCCGCTTCCGACCGCAACGACGATGAACTTGTACTTCTTGCCCGCGGCCAGCTTCTTTCCGGCCTTCTTCACTGTGAACGAGGCCTTCTTCAGCGTTGTGATCTTCGTCATCTTCTTACCTTTCAGGGCACCGTAGACGACGTATGATCTTGCTCCTTTTGCTTTCTTCCAGGTCAGCTTTATGGTCTTTTTCGTCTTCTTGCCCGCACGCAGCCTGAGCGGCGATTTTGATGAACCCTTCAGGCTCTTGTTGGATTTTGACGCCCTGATCACCTTGTCGGCCATCTTGAAGTCGCCGCCCTTCTGGAGAGCCGTCACCTTGTTGTCGAGAGGCGTGAAGGTGCAGTACAGGTTGATCGTCTTTTCGTAGCCCATGTAGTAATAGTCAATCGTGGCGCCCTTCACATTTATTGTACCGTTGTATTCCTCTTCTCCATTTTCCGCGAAAGCGAATTTATCGGAATTCGGTACGATCGTGACCTCGATCATGTGCTGACCTTTAATTTTGATCGTTTCTATCTCATTTTCAAGGGGATCTGTCACCGTTGCCTTCTCAAGGTGATACGGCGCGTTCTTCGGAACGGAAGGCATCGCCCATTTCTGCCCGACCGAAGGAACGGTGAACGTCATGCTGACACTGTCAAGCTGCTCCACCCACCTGGCGTCCAGATAGATCTCTTCGTTCTTTACCACGACATCATCCCAGTCTCCACTCGCTGGGTCGTACCAGCCGCCGAAGATATACCCCTCGACATCCTCAGGCACTGGGTATTCGATGTACTTTAGCATCGTGCCGACCGGAAGACTGACCGGTTCCGGATCCTCGGTGACGTCCGAGCTGAAATTGACTTTACGCGTTGCCGGAGTACCGAACGTGTACTGGTATGCGCACGATATCGTCGTGATCCCGTCTCTGACTGAAGTCTTTACGGTGCTGACCGGAATGTTCCCGTTTATCATGAAGCTCGCGCTGTCCGGCACCGTATGCCCTTTGACGTAGTACTTTACATTCAGATACTGTACTTTATTGTCTTTCAGAAGCGGATCGTCCATATCCCATTTCGCCGATGCGTCGAGCCAGGAATATCCGAGCTCGTCAACGGCTTTTTCGACGGCGCGCGGCATCTTCGACACAGCATCCCCTGCCTCAGGTTCAGGTATCTCGAGATCTACCCCGTCAAAATCCGGGGCTGGCGCGTTCAGCTTGAGCCTTGCGTAGCTCGTGTCGAACTGATGCGAGAAAACAAGCACTTCCTTGTTAGTCGCTATGATCATTGCCGGCAAAAGGTATATTACCGCGGTACTGAGCGTCAGCTGTTCGTCTGTGACAGCGTAGCTTTCATCCCTTTCCGCTGCGTCCGGATCGATCAGTACCGGCGCCGCAAGCTTAAGTATCGCGTACAGCTCATCTTCATCAAACGGGAGCTTCCCTTCTTCAGGCTTCAGGAACTTACAAAGCTCTTCCGCGGCTTTGTAGTAGTATGTGTTCGCCTTGCCTTCATCTCCCTCGAGCTTGCCCTTCTCCGTGAGATAGGCTCTGATATACGCGTCAAGGGCGGGCTCAGCTTCCTCCATCCTGTCTGCAATGCCTTCTGTGGATATCCTGTCGTCGCCGAACAGGACTTCCATGAGCCTGACAAAAGTCCCCTGCGGCGTGTATTCCAGCGTCTTGCTCTGTCCGTCCGAAGTCGTTACCGTATCCGTCAGCTGTCTCGTGTAATCCTTCCTTTCAGGGATCCTGGAAAGAAGCTTCCCTATGATATATTCAGCAGTGTAGTCTCCGAGGACATCCTCTTCATCCAGCTTCGCGCTGCTGCCGAGCTTCTCCAGCTCCTCGTTGAGTTTCGCGTCTGTCTCCTCTGTCTTCAGCTCATGCCTTACTCCGTACAGAGTCATGCCCCAGTCAGCAGGCGGCACCATAGTAACAATGTCGTCGCTGCAGGAGTAGTTATGGATATATCCGTATTTCGACTGATCGCTTACAAGGTCCGCGTCTACTACAGCAGGAGCCTCAAATGTATATCCGTAGATGTCTGCTGTTTTTCCTCTGGCGCTGAGCGCGTCAGGAAGCTTGGCTGAAAGCAGGTCTGTGATCGCGCCGCCTCTGCTGTGCCCCGTTATCCAGTATTTCACTTTGCCGTCTGCTCCGTCCGAAAGAGCGGCTATCTTTCCGAGCACGCTCTCCGCGGCTTTGCTCAGTCCCTCGTGCTCGCCGCTCGCGTCATCGCCGTTGACAGTGAAGTTCTGTATCCAGCCTTTCATTTTGATCGTTGATTCAAGCGCGTAGCTCTGTATCGCGACTGCGATCAGCGTGTCTCCGCCGACCTTCTTCTTTCCATATATATACGCGCAGTCGTCTGGATCTTCAGACTCGAAACCGAAGAACCCTATATCGCTGAAGCCCAGGCTCTTAAGGAGCTTGGCCCCGCTCCCGTTCTCTTTATCGTCCATTACTGATCCGACGAGCTGCATTGACATGAGAGCCAGCTCATCGTTTCTGACTTCCGGATCCTCTGAAAACCAGTCGTCTGAATAGTAGAAAGTGTCTTTCAGCATTTCCTTGTCCACGGTAGAACAGATATCAGCCGACCCGAACAGGTACTCTTTCTCTTCCTCCGCATATGATACTCCTCCCATGGAGCTCAGTACCGGCGTTACCGCGATCAGAAAAGCAAGTGCCATAAGCAATGCCTTTGATACTGACCCGAATGATCTCTTCATATTTCAATACCTCCCGTTATCTATTCGTATATCTATTCATACTTCCTGAAATCGAGCCCGAGGCCGTTGGCAACGATCGTGATGAAATCCTGCACGTTGGTCACGATGGTCGTAGCCGCAAGGCTTCCTCTGTCCAAGAGTTTGTTCACTACGAACTCCTCGGCATCGACCGCATACAGGAACACCGGCCTGATCGTACCGTCCGGGAGCACCCTGAACGAAGGCGTCATGTTGCCGGTCGCAATGGTATGAAGCATAGTCGCGAGACATATCACGGTCGTCGCGTCTTTCACGATTTCCCTCATGGCGTTCTGTCCTTCGTAAACGTCGCCGATCACTTCAGGCAGCGGACCGTCGTCCCTTATCGACCCGCAAAGCACCATAGGCACATCGTTTTTTACGCAGCTGTAGATTATGCCGTTGTCGATGTTGTATTCTTCAATGAACTTCGGGATCGAGCCGCACCGTCTCACCTTATTATCCACGTCGAGGTGGTTGTAATGTCCGTTCTTCTGCGACTTCTGTGTATATATGTCCTGCCCGAGCGACGTGTGGAACAAAGCCCCTTCCAGGTCGTGTGTCGCGAGTGCGTTCCCTGCAAAAAGCGCGTCCACGTAGCCGTTGTCTACCAGTGCCTGCATGCATGCCCTGGCATCGTGGTCGAAGGCGAATGCCGGCCCCATGACCCATACGACTTTGCCGTGTTCTCGCTCGTAATTCAAAATGTCGAACAGCCTGTCGTAGTCTCTTGCATATGAAGTTTCTCTGCTTCTTCCCGTGCGGAACACGAACTGGTCGGAGAGTTTTTCCTCTTCAGCGGCAAAACCCGTCGTGTGTACATAGATCCCCTCGTGTCCGTCTTCGCTCCTTCCGAGCACTACCAGGTCGCCCTTCTTAAGGTTCCTGTTCTCAACGACGTCGAGACTGCCGTCGTCCCTCAGAACGACGCTCGAATCCATTCTGCTCTCCTTTGCGAGCTTCCACTCTCCGTTTATCTTGAAATATTCCGGGAACATGGATGTGCTGTTGTAGTATTCAGGTGCCACGCCGTCCGTCTCTGCTGCTTCAAGCCTGCAGTCAGGCGCATCCATGAGTTCTGGCCTTGTAAAATCCGGCGCTGTATATTCAGGTAATGTAAAAGCCATTATTGTCCTCTCTTTTGTGTCTAATATGTGTGCTTTAGAGAACTGTCCCCGCCCTCGCAATTTTGCGAAGGAGAGAAACGTCCCCACCTTCGCAATTACAGATCTTCCCGGGAAACCGGGCATGACATGCAGCGCGGGCCGCCTCTCCCCCTGGAGAGCTCCGAGCTTGGCATGGTAAGTACTTTGATCCCGCTCTTGTCGAGTAGATCGTTCGTCACATAGTTACGCTCGTAGGTGATGACCGTCCCCGGCGCGATGCAAAGCGTGTTGGATCCATCGTTCCACTGCTCTCTCTGAGCCGCGACGGCATCCTCACCTCCGCAGCGGATAAGGTCCACCGCACCGAGTCCCAGCTCTTTTGCGAGGACGACCGAAAGATCGTCAGTCATCGAATTGACTTTAATGTCGCCTTTCGCCCCGAGAGTAAGCTCAAACAGCTGGAGCGGCCCCTCGATCTCGGAATGGATGGTGAACTTATCATAATCCACCATAGTGAATACGGTGTCGAGGTGCATGAAAGTCCTCTTCTTAGGGATGTTGAACACCAGCACTTTGCGGAAGTCTGACCGTGTCAGAAGGTTCCTGGTGAATGTCTCGATGCCTTCTGCCGTCGTTCTCTCTGACAGTCCGAGCGCCGCGATCTTGTCGCTCAGCACCAGGATGTCTCCTCCTTCGATACTGAACGGCCCGTCGTATGTATACCAGACTTCTGTTCCTTCAGGAGCAAAATCCTTATTGTATTCGTACATATATTTCATGAGCAGGCTCTCGCGCCTTCTCGTCGCTGTACTCATATGATGTATGGTGACGCCGTTTCCCACGCACGCCGCCTGGTCTCTCGTGAAGTACATGTTCGGCATCGGGTCTGTGAAGAAAGGATACGCGGCGTCGATCTTCTCAGCCAGCGTCTTCGGCTTGTAGTCCTCGATATCATGCTTCCTCACGCCTGCGATGACCTTCTCGACAAGGGCCCTCGGCTCCATCTTCTTCAGATAGTCTGTCACAGCCTCTCTCACATACAACGATGTGAAGCTGAGCTCTGCGAGCATCTCGTCCACGAATCTGTCCTTCACCTCAGGATCAGCAAGGGCCTTTGCCGCTTCGTCAGTGTAGTAGACCACTTCCGCGCCGTTTTCTCTGAGCATTTCCGCAAATCTGTCGTGTTCCTGCTGCGCCACCTTAAGGTACGGTATGTCATCGAACAAAAGCCTTTCGAAGTTGTCCGGCACGAGTCCGTCTACCTCGCTCCCGATCCTGTGAAGCAGGACCTTTCTGAGCTTTCCTATTTCCGAGTAATTGTGGATGCCTTTTATCATAGCGATCCCTCCATCAGCGATATTCCAACTCTAACAGTATCTCACCTAATATGATCTGTTAGTTTTTCTTCTTCACCAGCTACATTATATCACTTATGACAGTACAACAAAACCGCATCCGTAGATGCGGCTCGTTAATCTTGCGCCTGCTGACGCGGCTGTCGAACTTGCACCTGCTGACGCGGCGTCTCGAATTTGTGCCTGCTGATGTGGCATAATGATCACTCAGCCTTCTGCCTGTTCAATACACCTTCTTTATATCGCCAGTTTTCAACCCGTTTTCTTCACAAAACCCTTCCAGATCCTCGGGGCTGCTCACAAGCATTATTTCTCTGAGCTCACCGCTTTCTTTATCTTTCAGGCAGATCACTTCCTCTCCGTTGCAGATACTGCACCGCAAAACGACTTCATGATCGCCTTCCGGAAGCTTCGGATATTTTGGTTTCTTTGCAAAAAGCGACATGCTGTGCCTCCTTTTTGTTAGCTCGGGTTCGCACCCGAATTCTACTTCGATGCCTCGATCGCGTACTTGACTGCAGATTCGATAACTTTCTCAGCTTCTATCGCTACATATCCGATTATACCCCTGTCAGTAACATACATTACCGTACCTTCAGCAGTATCGCCAATCTCATCATAGAGACGGCCTGCGCTGTAGCTTTCACCCAATACAGTATACGGACTGTTTGCGACATATCCGACAGTACCCAGACCTTCAAGTTCGACCTTGATTGCCTCAGAGTCGACCTCGTTATCTTTCTCTTTGACCAGGGTCACTGTCATGCCCTTTTCAAAAAAGTTGTCGCCGTAGTAATGGCTCATTCCTGTAATTGTAAAATAGATCTTCTTCATATCTGTACCTCCTGTATTTCATTCTGTAATAAAGGTACCATATCGTATCTTTTCAATGGTCGCTTCTGAAGCGACAAATATATATCAGTGTTTTTTTATGTGCAATTGTTCTGCCTAGCTTCTCTCCGCTTACAGTATGCGCCTGCGTCGTGAAAAACGCAACATCAAAACCATATACACGGGAAATATTTACCACATATGTTATATGCGTCACGCTCTATGAAACGTTCATAAGGCGTTATTCGTTGCCGATAGTGGTGCCTCCACTACTACCGCACACGTATCCTGGAACGGATTTACGTAAGGCATGGTACCAGCGTTCCATTAAAACTGCTTATTTATGCCTGAATGTCAAAAAGTTACCACGATATCCGGGAGGGCATGGTACTAGCGTTCCATCAAAACTGCTTATTTATGCCAAATGTCAAAAAACTTACCACGATATCCGGGAGGGCATGGTGTCAGCGTTCCATCAAATCCAACAAAAAACGCCAACAAAATAACGCACATGATAGTGCGGCTTGCTACAAAAGGAAAAACGCACATGAAAGTGCGGCTTGCTACAAAAGGAAAACCGCACCCGAAGGTGCGGCCTGATATATGAGTGATCACATATTTGTTGTTAGTGATTACCTTTTTGATATGATCAATCAACTTTTTGATGTGAAGAATTGCCTTTTTATCAGTTTACTGCCTTTCCGTTGACGTACAGCTTGTGGCCGTTGAAGTCTATGTTGCTGTAATCGCTGTCTTCATCTTCCAGTGATGTCACGTATGTGTCACCTGTGAGCTTGACTTTAGAGTCTTTGCTCAGCTTGAGTGTTACCGACTTCGCAGTATTGTCTTTGTTGATGGCGCCTTCATAGGATGATCCGTCGCTGAGGGAAATAGTCACTTCTGAGATCTTATCTGCCTCGACGTCACCTTCAAGTGTCTGGTCTTTAGCGGTAAGTTCGACTGTGCCGCCGTTCGAACCGGAAGTGCCCCACTCATCCGTGCCTTTGACGCTCAGAAGCACGCCGCTGCCGAAATTCAGCCTTGTATCGGTCAGGTTGATCTTGGCACTTGTGTTGGTCACAAAGAACATCGGCGCTGTTTTGTAATAGTCTGACTTCTTGTCGATCGTAAGAGTGGACTTCTCAGCGGTGAAACTTGCAGTACCTTCGTCTGCGTCACCCGACATCGACTGATACAGCATGACACCGCACACGTCGACGTCACCTCTGTTACCCGCTGCCGACGCCGTGACCTTTGAGTCCGTTATCGTTGCGGAGTTCTTACCTTCTACTACAGTGATCTGGCTTCCGTTTGCTGTCCCGGTCGTCTTGTCTATGCTGATGTTCCCGGTCGAATAGATGACAGGCGAGCCCGCCCCGTTCGTTTCAAGTTCAGAATCCGTTACAGTAACTGTCCCCTCGCCTCTGTCAGTTGCAAGAGCCGCACAAGAGCCGCCCTGGGTTTTGATCTTCACGTTATCGGCTACGATCGTTCCGCCGTTTGTCGCGTCAAGCCCTCTGCATGACCTTTCGCCTGTAGTCGTGACAGTCGAGTCGCTGATCGTGATCTTTGATTTGCTGCCCGTGCAGAACACGCCGTTTGACATGGTCGCCGCTGTCTTGATCGTAGCGTTTTTTATGTCAGCAGAAGAATCCTCATTTACGAGGATCCCTGCATTCACACCATTGAAGTCGCATGAGTCGGTATCCGAACCGTCTCCGCTTTTCTTGTCTACGGTAGCTCCGTCTGATGTCAGAGTGCCGCCGTTCGTGACAAGTATGACGTTCTCATTTTCATTTGTCGACTCATATGAATCGTTCAGCGTCTGCTCTTTTCCATCGACAGTCTCGGCACCTTTCGCCTCCACCTGGCTCGAGCTTTGCGGCTGATTCTGCTGTCCGTTCTGACCCTGCTCCATCTGCTGAGGCATGCCGTTTTTCATGCACCCGTTTCTTCCCGGGATCAAAACCGCCGCTGCGGTGAGTCCGCTTCCTGCAATGACTATTGCCGCCGCGAAAGCTGCTGCTTTCTTCTTGTCAGGCAGCGTTTCCTTAAATGATTTCTTGTTGAACTCTGACATTATCAGATAGGCTGCAAGTGCTGCTATACCAAAAGCTTCGAACCCTGTCAGGACTTTCATGCCTGTGCTCACGTCGCCCTTGTGACCGCGTCCGTTCTGCGGACCACTCTGGCCCTGCTGACCGTTCTGCTGATCCGGCGGTGTCATCTGCTGGCCGTTCTGACCTCCGGGCTGGCCTGCAGTCTGCTGGTCAGTTGTTTCCTTCTGCTGATCTGTTGTTTCTACTTGCTGGTCTGCAGTCTGGATCTGCTGGTCGCTTGACTGACCACTCTGCTGCGAGGTAGTCTGGGTCTGCTGGCCATCAGTGTTACCGGTCTGCTGGCTGCCCGAGTTATCTGACGGCTGCTCAGGTGGTGTCTGCTGGCCGTTCTGGCCACCCGAAGTGCCGTCCGCTGGTGGCTGCTGACCGCCGTTCTGATGATTCTGACCATTTTGCGAACCGCCGTTCTGACCTTGCTGCATGTCAGGAGGCCCCTGCATCTTACCATCCTGCTGGCCACCCTGCTGGCCATTCTGCTGGCCGCTCATCTGAGGCGGTCCCTGCATCTTGTCGTGTTTACCTACTATACCTGATGTAAATAACATCCCAACCGTCAATCCTGAAATCAAAACAATCATAATAACATTCTTCGTTACCCGATTATTCAATTTCTCCATAAATAATTCCTTTCTGTCTCTGAAATAACTTTCATGTTAGATAATACAACTTCTTTTTGTTCGTACTGTGAAAGGTTTCGTAATGAAAAGTGTTTTTTATTTGTGGTGTTTTTAGCAGAAATGTGAAGGTGGCCGCAGCAGATGCAGGCAGCACGCCAGATCTTAAGGCATGAAAAAAGCGGCTTAGCCGCTTTTGATGACGCTTATCTGAATCTTCCGAATCTATTGACAGATCTCTAATCAATTCCAGATCGCTTTTTCTCCGGTCGCAAGCTCTCCCCATCTGCTCGCCCAGCTCTCGACAAAACATGCTGTGTATGGTATGTCCTTTCGTTCTCTAAGCTTTCTGAAGTACGGAAACTTATTCCATGTTACAGATATCACTCCTACCACCAGCATAAGCGGTCCAAGTAGCAGAGACTGGATGCAATGCCCGAATTCATGTACTCTCAGTTCTTCTGAATACCCGCTGTCACCTTCAGGTGTAAAAATAAACAGGCCGAGACTCAGTCCCATGCCAGGCTTATCCCATCTGGTGTCCACGGCACCATGATATATAGTATGACGACATCCTCTATATATCAGAAAAACGATCAACCCTAACAGTGTTGCTCCTATGCCCCATGTACATTGAAGCAGTATGAACAGAAATCGTTTCAATTCTATGCCTCGTCTATTCTTTCCACGTCCAGTAGATCATTCTGTCTGCTTCCGTAAGGCCGTTCTTCTTCTGGAGCTCCATGGAGGCAGTGTTCCCGTCTACGACCTGGCCGAATGGTATTTCGCCTTTTCTGATCGCCCTGGCGAACATGGCGTGCTCAAGCGCCTGGGCATATCCTTTTCTCCGGTGCTCGGGATAAATGTAGAGCATGCCCTGGCTGCCCTCTGTGTGCTCGCCGATGATGCCGACAAGATCGTCCCCGTCGTATGCCATGAATACCGCGCCTCTCCTGATGTTCACCGCCATCTCATCATCTGATATCTCGTGATACACTTCCATGATCGTCGGGAGGTCGTACATTCCGGCTGTCCGCAAAGTGACTCTTGGATCCTCTTCAGGTATCTCTCCGAGGTACGCGAACTGATGACAGGGCTCGATAGCATCAAAGCCATACTTCTCGCACATATAGTCGGCGGCTTCTTTGCATGTCGTCTCGAGAAGGTCGTACCCGCGGTCGCGATGCCTGTCCAGCGCTGCCAAAGCAAGCGCGCTGTCGTCACAGACCAGCATGTATGCCTTGCTTTCGGTATCCTGCATAAAAAGAAGATCGTCGGTCTCTTCTATGATATCTGCCGTCCCTCTGTCTATTATGCGCTTGAATCCGATATAGTCTACTTTTCCTGTCAGGTCCATGTGTTTCTCCTCCTGCTGTGTTTTCCTCTGGCTATTTTCCCTCTGACTCTCTACCAGCTTATTTTCTCCACGAATTTCTCTATGATGCCGTTTATCTCTTCCGGCTTGTCTGTGTTCGAGTTGTGTCCGGCGTCTTTGATCCACTCGACCGGGACACCCGCTTTCCTGTGCCATGCTCTGTTGTATCTCTTAGTCGATCCTGCGTGGTCCTTTTCACCGCAGATAAGCAAGATCGGGCATTTGACGTCGTACGGAAGTTTTGCCTTGACCGCTTCTGCAAGCATCCGGAATCCGTGGCCTGAAAGCGCAGCATAACGCTTTTGATCGCCGTCGTATGTCATCATGATGCTGTGCATGAGGTCTCGGCCGTATGCCGTCTCGGCGACTCCGCTGCACCCCTGCTTCAGCAGAAGCTTCCACGGATAATACCGGTAGACGGGTTCCATTCTCTCAAGCAGCCACAGCTCGGCCGCGGTGTAATATTCTCTCTTCAGCGGCGCAGAGTCGATGGAGATTAAGCCGCGAAGCCTGTCTCCGTAGAACTGGGCGTACATCTGCCCGAGATAGCCTCCCATCGACTGTCCGACGATCACCGGATCATCAAAACCCTCAGTCTGAAGTATCTGATCCAGCCAGTCTGCCTTATCCTCCAGGTTGAACGATAGATCAAACGGATATGAAGCTGCGTGACCCGGTGCGTCCCACACGAACAACGGGAACTTATCCTCAAAATATTCTATCTGCTTTTCAAAAAGCCTGTGGTCAGCGGTAAGTCCGGGAAGGAAGACCAGCTGCGGGCTCTTCCGATCCGCATCTTTGTTTACCCAGTAATGGATTGGCCCGTTTTTTGTTTCAAATATTTTCTCTAACATGATCTTTCACCTCTCGGAGCAGCGCCTAATATTTTTTGATCAGGGACAGCGCGTTGTCTCTGCAGATCTTCTGCGCAACGTCCGGATCAAGCTTGTCGAGAAGTTTGTAATATTTGAAGACCTCCTGAGGGTATGTGGCCCAGTGCCCTACTTTATCAGTTCCGATCATGACACGGTCCGGCCATTTGTTTATCAGCTTCACCCATTCGCTTAGTGTGTCGTTATCAGGGAAGTTATCAGGGAACTGATCCAGGAAATAGTAATCATAGACTACCCAGGAAATATCGGCATAAAGATTTTTGTTCTTTGAAAACAGCTCATCGATGATCTCGGCGAGGTCCTTCACCTCGACACGCCTTGAGATCCCCATGTGCGCCCAGATGATCTTGCACTTGCGGTTATATGCGAGAGCTTCCTTAAACTCATCCAGATAGAGAATGTCAGATGTATTCTGTCCCGTTATGTTGTGGTGCACCAGGACCGGCAGGTCATACTCCGCGCCTACATCAAAAATGTCCTTGAACACCTGGCTGTTTATATGCGGCGCCTCGCCGTAAGTCAAAGCCGTAAGATCGTCATGGCGGCTCATTATCTCGCCTATACCACACCAGAAATCAGGGTAAAGGTTCAGCATCTGCCTAATGTGATCCGCGGCGAATCTGTCGTTCGTATTGACTCCGCAGATGAACGGATAAAATCTTTTCTGAATCTCCTCCGGCTGCGCGAGAAGCTCTTCCGCAAGTATGAAGTCTGTAGCCGGATAGTAATAGCAGCGGCTGTCGTTGCTCAGGTAGTACGTCGGAGGCTCTTTTATCGTCTCATCCCACTGCTTGGCCATAGGCATTCCGAATATGATGGAGTCCTTTACGCCGGACTTGTCCATGGCTTTGACCAGGGAACTGAATCCGTCGCTCTTCTGCAGAAAATCCAAATAATGAAGATGGCTGTCCAGAATCTCATATTTGATCTTCTGATCCGGCACCTCGATCTCTATCTTCTCGTCTGACGGATCTGCTATGCTCGACAGCTCTGCCGTGACAGTATTCTCTGACTCAGCCCCTGCCTCGTCTTTTTCTTCAGTTTTTTCGCTCCTGCATGCTGTACATACCATAACTAGAAGTACTATGATCAGAGCCGATGTCAGAATACAGGAAAGCGCGTTCTTCTTTACATTCATGCTCACGCCTCCTGAGTGATCATAAAAACCAATATGTTTATTTAACGGTGATCTTCACCTTTACTGTCTTTGTGAGGGCTTTGTATACCATGTCGCCTTTGGCCTTCACTGTTATGGATACGGTGTACTTACCCTTCTTCAGGCCTTTCTTAAGCGTTATCTTACCGGTCTTCGCGCTGACCTTTATCTTCTTTTTTGCCTCTTTCAGTAATTTCTTACCGCATCTGATCTTCGCCAGCTTGTATGTCACTTTGCCCTTCGCGCCGGTGACTCTGACCGCTTTCTTCCGTGTGATCTTAAGTGTCTTCTTCCGTAGAGCCGACGCTTTGGCTTTGATGGCTTTCGGCTTCACTTTCAGTGTGTTTGCGTACTTCGTAACGATGACGGTGACTTTGCCCGAAACACTCTTGTTATTCTGCATGAATGCTTTTATCGTGGCTTTGCCCGCGCCTTTCGCCTTGATCATCGATCTGCTTACGTCTTCGATCACTTTTTCATTTGATGATTCACAGTCGTAATCGGTCTTGCACGGCTGCGGCCCTATCGACCATCTGAGACATGCTGTCTGTCCCACCTTAAGTCTTATCGTGGAGGCATCTGCCTTTATGTACTCCGCTTCTCCGGAATGTGTCTCCATGGCGTCATATACCGTGAGGACGTACGAGAATGTTTTACCGGACAGTACTTTCGCCGTTATCGTAGTAGTCCCTGTCTTTTTCAGGCGGACTTTGCCGTCGCCGTATTCATCCACCTCACCGACTTCAGGATCGGAAGAATACCATCTTACCGTAAAGTCGTTGTAATCGTATGGATCCACAGTGAGCGATGGCTCAAACACTTTGCTGCCGAGCTCTTCCCACGGGTTATTGACCTCAAATGCCACAAGCCTGGCTTTCTTCTTTGCCTCGCTCTCTTTCACATATACCGGGACCAGCGTCATGTCTTCCTTTATATCGTCATAGCGGCCGATCGTTTTGCCCGTGTCTTCACGCTTCCAGTTTGTGAAAA
Organism: uncultured Eubacterium sp.; assembly: GCA_964388765.1. GTDB lineage: Bacteria > Bacillota > Clostridia > Peptostreptococcales > Anaerovoracaceae > Aminicella. Next base: position 6,725 of record CAYMBU010000011.1, on the reverse strand, counting down.
CATAGCCTTTCTTCTCAGGCGCCGCCGGATATGGCATGAAGCCTATCGTCTTGACGACCTCGATGGTATCGATGACCGCTCCGGACTCATCCTTCAGCGTAACTTCAGCATAGATATCAGAAAGCGCTTCGTCTGAGATGTTATCGTTCATCCACTGTTGTCTCAGCTCGAGCCATTTCCTCAGGTATTCTACGGCCGCGTCAAACACGTCTTCTCCCGTACTGTAATCTTTGTACCTGCTGTATTCATTCTCCAGGCCCCAGAGATCAAAATCATCTGCATACGAGTTTCTCTGTTCTCCTGCCATTCTGTCGAGGACTCCGCCTTCTTTCACGATATCCCCGATCACAGTGTCAAGCTCGTTCCAGCATTGTATGAGCTTCCGGCGGTACGCAGTATCGTGTGCTCTCAGATAATCGAGCCAATCCAGGTACTGATAGTTAAAACCGTTATCGTCATCCAGCACCTGTTCCGGATCACCGAATTCCTCCATGGAAAGATCCATGTCCCAGAGCGGCCCCCAGTAAAGCCTGCCTTTTTCTGTGACATTCCCGGCTTCGTCTGTCTTGTCTCTCTCTTTATACAGATATGTGCTCGGCGACGTAAGCGCGTCGCTGTTCTTGCAGAAGATCTCGACCCACCAGTACCTGGCCGCGGAATCTGTATCCATATAGTCAGTGTACGGAACGCCGTCTTTATCCTTCAGGTCTTCCCCGTAGATGGCGTCTTCCGTCTTCTGCATGTAGTCGATTATGTAATCACGCTGTTCCTTAGGCGCCTGCTCTATCCACGCCTGCGTCTCTTCGTCGAAATCCGGATCGAACTGAGGCTCTTCCATGCCGAACCTGAGCCCGCGTTCAGTCGCAAATACATTTTCCGGGGCTTCCTTGTAATATGGCCACATCGCCAGAAGATATCCGCCTGTGACCTCCGGCGCTGTTGTATGCTTTTCTTTCAGCTCATCTATCGCTACTCTGGTGTCGCCGATCTTTACATCCTGCGCGAGGAGATAGCTCCCGTGATACTTTCCGTTTACCACGAGGTCCACCGGGAGTCCCTTCGGAGTATATCTGAGTCCCAGCCTGTCTGCCATATAGAGTGCGATCCTGTTGTGGAGCATCGACACGTCATATCTGTTCGCAAGGAGCGCCCACGTCTTATCCTTCCCCATTCCGAGAAGGTCTGTCTTTTTCTTCAGCTTGAGCTTGTACGGCTTCTTGTCGGTAGCCCACGTCGAGTTCCCTCTTCCGCGGAAGTACTCGATCTCCAGTCCTTCCATGTCGGAAAGCACTTCTTCGCTGTAATCTCCCTTATACCCGTCAGGCACAGTGACTGTCACAGTTCCGGTCTCGCATCTGTACGAGTGGTCGTCGCTTTTGTTCACCTTATCGAATTCTTCATCGCCGATATTTATATATACGACCGGAAGCCCGTTGTCTTCAAGTATCTCCTCAGTCGTCTTCTCTGTCCCGTCTGCAAACGCCGCGTTCGTACCGTACGCTAACACGCCGGCTGATATGACTGCGATCATCAAAATCACTGCTGTGAATGTTGTCAGGCTTTTTTTCGTCATGATCTGATCACCTCTTTGTCCTGGCCTCTACTTCACAAAGGCTTCCGCCATTTCTTTTATCTCTTCCACTGCCTTTCCCGGCGACAGAATCCTGATCCCGCCTCCGAACTGGAATACCCACGCGTAGAACGTCGGGCTCAGTGATACTTCTACTGTCACCCGGAAGCAGCCGTCCTCTGCAGGGGTCGTCTCCGGACTTGTCCCGAACCTGTCGACTATGTACTTGGCGAAGTCGTCTTTCACCTCGAGCGTCACCTCTGTCGGCTCTCCGTCGAACATCTCGAAGATCCTTCTGGAGTAGTCGTCCAGATCAAAGTCCTCCGGCTTCTTATGTGCCTTCTCGTCGATCATTCCCGGCTTAACGAGCCTGTCGACACGGAAAGTAGAAACATTGCCGTGCTTGTCCGACCAGCCGACGACGTAGTAATAGTCCTCGTTCCAGAAGAGCGCGTACGGCGAAAGCTCGTAGACTTCGCCGTCATTACGCAGGACCGGCTTCAGCTTCGCGTCGAACTCGTTATACTGGAACCTGATCTTCTTTCTGCCGTTTATCGCTTCATTCACCACGTCGACCATGCCGTAGATCGCTTCATTGCTGTTCTTTACACGGTTTGTCGCGTAGATGTTCCTTCTGAGCGCCTTCTTCTGGTTATCGCTCGCAAGATCGGCAAGCTTCCGCCCGAGCTCATGGCTCTTATAGCTCGTAATGAAGCGGGACGACGATACAGCGTCGATGAGAAGCTTCAGCTCCGCCATATCAAAAGCCCTCCTGCCGAGATAGTATCTGTTCGGCCTGCTCACGATCTTCACTACGCCTACTCCAAGATCCTGAAGAAGCCTGATGTCTCCTCTCAGCGTCTTCTCATTCGCTGGCACATCGTGCTCTTTCAGATACTCAAGTATCTCTGTGTTCGTCATCTGGTGTTCTTCATCTGTTCTTGTGTAGAACATCTTCTCCAGTACTACCAGACGCGATTTCACCATGTCTTTTTCTTTGTTGATCCTAGCCATCGAGCATGCTCTCCTTAAAAGCCTTTTTCTATTGATCCTCTATATCATCATTCTGTAAATATTCTCACAGTCTTTTTCGTCGAGTGTGACGAAGCCTGTTACTTTCCCGTTTCTCCCGCCGCCATAGCATAGCATCTCCACGAGCTTCGGTATGTCTTCTTCCTTTGCTCCGAGCTCTTCGAAGTTCTCCGGCATGCCGATGCTTCTCAGGAACACCTTCAGTCTCTCTATTCCTTCGAGCGCTGTCCTCTCCGGATCATCAAAATCCATCTGGCAGCCCCAGACTCTCACGGCGAGCTTCGCGAATCTGTTCACGTCGTGCTTAAGCACATACCTGAATACAGCAGGCATGGTCACCGCAAGCCCCGCTCCGTGTGCGCAGTCGTATAATGCCGAGAGCTCGTGTTCTATCTGGTGGCTGTTCCAGTCCTGCGACCTTCCAACTCCGCATGAATTGTTGTGAGCCATCATTCCTGCCCACATTATGTTAGCTCTCGCCTCATAGTTATGCGGATCTTCGATCACACGAGGTGCCTCATGTATCACCGCCAGCATGAGCCCCTCTATGAGCCTGTCTGTAACTTCCACGTCAGCCGTGTTGGTGAGGTATCTCTCATGAAGGTGCGCAAGGATATCAGTTATGCCTGCTGCTGTCTGGTACGGCGGTAGTGTCTCCGTAAGCTCCGGGTCCATGATGCTGAACTTAGGCCTCAGGAGATCGCTTCCTGTACCTCTCTTGAACATTCCTTCTTCTTTGGTGATGACCGAATTAGGGCTTCCTTCACTTCCCGCCGCCGCGATAGTAAGCACTGTTCCGACAGGAAGTGCTTTCTCGATCGGCTTCCCAGTATAGAAGTCCCAGAAGTCTCCGTCATACAGCGTTCCCGCGGCGATAGCCTTGGATGAGTCTATCGTGCTTCCTCCTCCGACTGCCAGGATAAAGTCGACGTTCTCTTTTCTCGCAAGTTCAATACCCTCATATACGAGGCCGCTTCTCGGATTCGGCTTTACTCCCCCGAGCGTGATATACGGTATCCCCTCTTTATCAAGCGATGCCTCAACTCTGTCGATCAGGCCTGATCTGACGGCGCTGCCGCCGCCGTAATGAATGAGCACCTTGCTTCCGCCGAACTGTTTTACATATTTCCCTGCGTCGTTTTCTGTTCCTTTTCCGAACGCGAAATAAGTAGGTGAGTAGAATGTGAAGTTATCCATCTTTTCTTTCTCCTTTTACATATCTGAATATGCACCTGCTTCTTTCCATCCCGGTCTTTTCCATTCCTGCCTTGAGCATTGCTTTTTCTGATCCGATATTTTCTTCCTCGCACCATGCGGTAACGGTGCCGATGTTTTCTTCTTCTGAAAGGTACCTCAGGATTTCTGTAAGCACTTCTCCCGCGTAGCCTTTGCCCCATGAAGCTTTCTCTATGCTCATCCCGACTTCGATAGTATCATTAGAAGGATCATAGTCGTATGCCCCTATCACGCCTATGAGTCTCTCAGTCTTTATCTCCCTGGTCCCGCTCATGTCCTACAGCCAGATGCTCCTGTCTTTTCCAGATCCCACTTCAAAGTGATATTTGACTATTCCGAGGTCGAGCTTAGCGTAGATCCCTACGCCCGCGCTGGCGCGCACTCCGCTTCCGGTAAGATCCAGGTAGAACTTCTGCTGGTTCATGGCGGTCGGAGCGAGAAGCGCAGCTTCTACTCCCTTTCTGAACCACTCAGGAGAGTCGCCGCTCAGGTTGCTGATGGTATATATGTTCTTGGACCTGTGCGGATGGCCCTGTGTTTTTCCGTATCCAAGAGCGATGACAGCTGAAAGCTTCTCGCCCGGAGCCACCTCATATGCTCCCGGTACCTTCTTGAATGTGAGGGCTACCCAGCATGAGTTGAGACCGAGCATCTGTGCCTTGAGCACGAGTCTCTCTCCGTAATATCCGAGCTGCTCGTCAGTATCCGGTCCCTCTTTACCGATGAGGGCGATATATGACGTTATACCCGTGAACCTCCCGAAGTGTGGTATTTTCTGAGCGAACGCTTCCGGCTCGTTCGTCACGAGCTGGATGTGGAGGCCGCTCTCATTGTTGCATGCTTCCACTTCGTCCCGGAGGGCTTTGATGACGTCCTCTGTAAGGCTCTTCTCTTCAAACTTTCTGACCGAATGTCTCTCTTCGATCGCCTGCATGATATCCATATGCTTCTCCTTTACAAAATCAGATGTGGCTCCTCATCATTATTTTCTTTACCCGGCACAATCAGGCGCGGCCCTTCTGCCTCGTACTGCAGAGTAATGTCCGTAAGGCCTTCATCCGTGAGCTTGCCGCCTGTAAGCTTCTTGTATCCGTCGACAAGAGGCTGTATATCTATATAGAATCCGCGCGGGATCTCTTTATCGCTTTTGTTTGCTCCCCTCCAGATGAACGGAAGCATATCGCTGTTTTTCTGCTTGTCCAGCACCAGCGTAAGGAACCCTGTCCACCTCTCCTGCGATGCTTCGTTGTCTTTGTTCGGGTATCGCCTCGCGTCGATGCCGCAGTCGTCGAAGTTGTTGATGATGAGAAGGTCTATGTACGCAGCAAAGGATCTGCAGGTGACTTCCTTGTTCCTGTTGTCCGCGTAGCCTGCCTTATGCTGCTTCTGATACAGCGCGTTCAAAGCGTCCGGTATGTTTTTTATGGTTTCATATGACAGATCGAGCTTGATGTCCGCCTCGTCTGCCGCTATGATGAGCTCCGCCGCGTAAGCGCCGATAATGGCTTTGATCTGGGCGGTGTCGTCCTTTGCGTGCGCCTTGTAGTAGTCGAGCGTTTCCTTCTGGGTCATCTGCCCGAGCTTGACTATCTCCAGGGCGTCGTCGCTGTATATCATTAAGTCCATTGTTTACCTCCTGACTATTGATCTTTCTTTCTGATCCTGCTGTGTATGAACATGTACGCCACTGACAATATGACGCAGAGAACACCTATTATTCCGAACCATATCGCTATCGTCCCGGCCGGAGTTGAATACACCTCCAGGAAGAAGTACGGCCCCACGAGAAGCTTCGCCGCGTTCAGTACCAGGGCCACTATCCCGTACAGGATCGTGAGCAGAGCCGGTACTACTACGGCGTACTTCGGGATCTCCCCGCCTGAAAGCATGAATGTGATCACCGAAAGAACCGGGCCGAGGAAGTGAAGTATCGGCGCCACGTTATCAAGAAAGTAGTACGCGAACGTCGACTGCGGCATCAGGACGAAAGCAGCGATAAGGAACGTTACCGTAAGGCTTACCGCCGCCGCAAGATGCAGCACTGCCAGGGCTTCCGGGATCTCTTTCCTGCCGGCAAAGCATGCAAGATATCCTGCCGATACGATGAATATCAGCATGTTGCTCAGCACCGTATAGTAGCGGAAGACCGCCGGGCCTTCTACTGCAAGAAGGTAGATAACGGCTATGGCCTCTAGGATGACTATGATGAAGTGTAATATCAGTTCTTTTTTCATATGTCTCTCTATTTAGTTAAACTTCCGATAAGCGCATCGTCTCTGTATACGAGTGGTGACGGCTCGCCTTCTTCTACTGTATAGTCAGGTCTATCTGAAAGAGTGGAGATGAGATCATCCTCGGCCTTGACAACAGTTACTCTGTATGGCTCGTTAAATGCGATCTTCTCAACGAACAAATATCCTGACTTGTATGGTACAAGGATGCCTGTATGTCCGACAAAAGCTTCTTCCTCTTCATATGCCTTGAAGACAAGCGAGATCACGGAATACTTCTTTCCTGTGAATGATATCCCATACTTCTTGAGGTTATCCGAAAAGGCATCCTCAAAGCTGCCGGAGATCGGCATCTCACCAAACAGAGTTGTGAAGAGGCTCTCTTTCGGTTTCAGAATGCTGTATTCCTCATTATTCGTAATAGCGTCCATATCGAACATGAGGTATGTGCCGTCATATGATTTCTCTACTCTTTCGCTCCTGATGTCGTCTCCCGCAAGAAGCATCACTGTCATCCTGCAGTCCGCGTCATTAAAGCCCGATGTGTCGAACTGCTCCTTGCCTACATCCGTGAGCTCCACCCAGCTCTCAAAAGTATCTATGTTGATGAGACTCTTACTGATGGTTCTTTGCAGAAGGATATTGAAACAGCTGAA
>CAYMBU010000010.1:20640-28374 GCA_964388765.1 uncultured Eubacterium sp. | reverse complement strand
GTCAGGCGAAGCTGTTAAAAGGCAGATCTATTCAATTTGTTTGTGTATTACATTATATTGTCTTTTGATGTTCGTGTCAATGTACAATGCGCATGTTTTATGGCTTTTGATCAGTCGTCAGTGTTGCGATGTGGTACTGAAATGTGTAGTATCACATTCTACCCACACAGAATTATCAAAATCTGTTTTTTAGTACCATTTCTCATATCTGAAATGGTACTGGACATGGTCATTTTCACATTCTAACCACATAGAATCCGAAAAAAACGTTTTTTAGTACCACACAGTAATTGGCCTAGCTTCCCTTTATTGAATGTATTTGCAGGGTCATGATTCTGAACAAAACGAAAATGACAATAACATATGATTTATTTACATTATTTGCCATTTTTGTATTGACGTTCTATGGGGAAGCGAGTATTATGACAGAACCAAATATTATCCGAAAGGTACGGAAAAATGGGCATTCTGGAAATTGCAGAAATCGAACTGAAAAAACTGAACTGGCTGATCAATTGGACAGAAAAGAAATTGGACACATACTCTGATATGCCTGAAGATACACTTGTATGCAAATGCGGAAGCTCTATGCGCTACTTCTATTTTTCTCAGACATGGGCAAATGGAAAGCAAACGCGAAAGTATCTTGGCGATGCCAACAATATAACAGTTAAGCGATTTAAAATGCGAAAATTTCTCAGGGAAACAATGAAAGCACTGCTAAACGACAGAAAACTACTGGTGCACCTTATATCTCATTATTCAGACTATTCGCCGCAGGCGATACACCGGAAGCTGCCATCATCATATAAGAATCTGCCTGACGCTTGTTATGTTGACGAACAGTTTGAGGAGCTGAAGGCCTGGGCTGCCGAAAAATATGACCGCAATTCGTATCCACTTCCTACAGATCCGAATATTGCACGGGATGGAACGCCTTTCAGATCCAAAGGTGAATGCATGTGGTATGACAATATACTGTTCGAAGATATTCCGGTACGCGTCGAGCCCGTGCTCAACATGAGAGGAGAAAGCGGACAGTGGCACAAACTTTGTCCGGATTTTCAATTCAAATGTTATGATGGTTCATATCTTCTGGTAGAACACTTCGGATTATGGGATGACGACAAGTATGCAGAAAGAAACAAAACGAAGATCCAGGAGTATCTTGACTGTGGCTTTGTGCTTGGAGATAATCTGATAGTTACCAGTGACAATGCAAGGCACAACACTAATGAGCTTATTATCGTGGAAGCGCTGGACAAGGTCAAGAAGCGAACGACAGGACAATAAAACCGGTTGAACATTATGTCCAGCCGGTTTTGTTTTAATCAATATTGAAGACATCCGGACGTGCATTTCTGTCAGTCTATCTGTTTGTCATTCAGCCACTTTACGATCGTCTCTTCAGGTATGATCGGAATGTCAAGCTCGTGGGCTTTCTTGTTCTTCCCTGATGTGGATGTGACATCGTTGTTTATCAGATATGAAGTCTTACTGCTGACTGAGCCTGCGACTTTTCCGCCTGCGTGCTCGATCTCTGCTTTCAGCTGTTCGCGGTTCTCGTAGTTGTTAAGAGACCCGGTTATGACGAATGTCTTACCTGCAAGGAAATCGTCGCGCTGTTCTGCTGTCTGGTCGAGGTCGATCGCAGCCATTATATCGGCGACCTCTTTCTGCTTTGCGGGGTCGCTGAAGAACCTTACATATGATTCCGCCATTACATCGCCAATGCCGTCGATTGACGTCAGGCCGTCATTGTCCAGCGCCATCATCCTGCCCCAGTCGTTATTACAGGCGCGGGCGATGAGCTTTGCGTTCGCTGCTCCGATCCCCGGGATGCCAAGTCCGTAAAGCAGCCTGTCCGGAGTAGTATGGCGGGCCTTCTGCGCCGAAGCCACAAGATTGTCAAACGACTTATCTCCGAAGCCCTCCATTGCTGTGATCTTTTCTCTGTGAGCATCGAGTTTGAACAGATCGGCAAACTCACGGACGATGCCGATGCCGATCAGCTTTTCCAGAGTGGATTCTGACAGTCCCTCAATATTCAGAGCGTCACGCGAGACGAACAGTGTAAAGCTTTTCAGCTGCTTGGCAGGACAGTCTCTGTTCGGGCACAGCAATGTCTGTACGCCGTTGTCATCCTTCAGTACTGTACCGCATCCGCATACCGGGCACCGTACCGGCAGCTCAACATTGTCGCTTTCGTCCAGGTCTTCAGATATCTGCGGTATGATCATGTTGGCCTTGTACACATTGATTTTGTCGCCGATACCAAGCTTCAGCTCTCTCATAACGCTGACATTGTGTACGGAAGCCCGCGACACAGTCGTGCCCTCGAGCTCTACCGGATCAAATATAGCGACCGGATTGATAAGCCCGGTCCTCGATGCGCTCCACTCTATCTCACGGAGCGTCGTCTCTTCCTTCTGATCTGCCCATTTGAACGCAAGCGAATCACGCGGGTATTTTGCGGTCGTCCCAAGCGACCTGCCGTATGCTATGTCGTCATAGCTGAGTACAAGTCCATCCGACGGGAAGTCATTTTTCACGATCTCCTGCGAGAACCATTCTATCGTATCAAGGATATTGTCTTTGTTCACGAACCTGTAGCCGACCACATCAAAGCCCTGTTCTGTCAGCCATTCGAATTCTTTATGATGGTATACGAAATCGATTGGATGCAGCTCACCGGTAAGATCTGGCTCGCTGGCCTCAACAAGAGTAAACGCTACCATATATACATGACGCTCTTTGGTGATCCTTGGGTCCAGCTGTCTTACCGATCCGCTGCAGAGATTCCTGGCGTTCTTGTATTTAGCGTCCGCGTCTCCGATGCTGGCGTTGATCTTCTCAAAATCACTGTATTTTATGATGGCTTCGCCACGAACGACAAGATGGCCCTTGAACGAGATAGACACAGGCACGTTCTCGAACACTTTTGCGTTATTGGTTATCACCTCGCCTACGTCGCCGTTCCCGCGCGTGAGTGCTTTCACCAGTTTCCCATCGTCATATGTCAGAACGATGGTCAGGCCGTCCATCTTCCAGGACATGATGCCTTCCTGATCGCCGAGCCATGACTTCAGCACCTCACGGTCCTTTGTCTTATCGAGCGAAAGCATCCTGCTCGGATGTCTTTCTTTAGGAAGGTCTGACAGGATCTCATATCCGACGTTCTGCGACGGGCTGTTCGCGAAGATGATCCCGGTCTCCTTTTCAAGAGCAAGGAGCTCGTCGTATAGCGCATCATACTCGATGTTAGGCATGATCTCCTCGGCGTCCTGATAGTATGCCCTTGCGGCCAGATTCAGCCTGTCGATCAGCCATCTGATCCTGGCTTTCTTATCTGAAGGATCAGGCCCCACCGGATCCATTCCCTTAGCCAGTGTCTTGGTGTCTACATCATCACTAAATGTTTCAGCCATTTCATTACCTCTTTATATTTTCTTCAGCGGAGCGATGCCCTTCGCCAGTTTCTTGATACCGTAATCATCGAATGCGACCTGCACCACGCTGCCGCTCTCTTCAATGACCATGCCGTCTCCGAATTTAGGATGTCTCACCTTATCTCCCGGAGCAAAGCTTATGTCTTTTTCGCCTGAAGCGGCAGCTATCTGTTTGGTCTCTGACTTGGCGTACTTCAGTGAATCGAACGGATGATATGGCTCTGACGCGAATCCGTCAGGCGATCCAGTAAATACTCCAGGCCCTCCTGTATAGCTCTTCTTCTCATACACCGCATCGCCTGCCATCAGCGACTTGTCGATCTCCCTGAGGAACTGCGACTCTCTGGTGTACTCGGTACGTCCATATCTGGTCCTGACCTCTGCGCTGCTTAAGTACAGGAGCTCTTTTGCCCTGGTCATGCCCACATAGCAGAGACGGCGCTCTTCCTCCATGCCTGACACGCTGTCAAAAGACTTACTTCCCGGGAAAAGTCCGTCTTCCATGCCCGGCATGAAAACGACCGGGAACTCCAGGCCTTTTGCACTGTGAAGTGTCATCAGCGTTACCGTCGCCTGTGCTTCGTCATAATCATCGACTTCAGCCGCCAGTGTAAGCTGCTCCATGAAGCCGTCCAGTGTTGGCTTCTCCTCCGAATCAGGGCTGAAGCCTGCCTCATAATCGGCTATGACCGTCTTGAACTCCATGAGGTTGTCTATCCTTGATTCTGCCTCTACTGTAGTCTGATTCTCCAATGCCTTCAGATATCCGGTCTTCACAAGAAGCATATCGTAGATCTCTGAAACGCGGAGCGTATCTTTATTCTCACGGCAGTAGTTTATGCAGGCTACGAGTTCTTTCACGCTGTCGCAGGCTTTCCCCGGAATGGATGACAGCACTTCCTCATCTCCGTCAGTCAGCGCTTCCAGCACGCTCTGGCCGCGGACATGCGCGAAAGCTGTCAGTTTATCCATCGTCTTCGCGCCGATGCCGCGTTTAGGCTCGTTTATCACTCTGTTGAGCGACAGGTCGTCAGACGGATTTACCACAAGACGCATATACGCCATGGCGTCTTTGATCTCTTTCCTGTCGTAGTAACGAACGCCGGAAAGGACTCTGTATGGGATACCGAACCTCATAAGGGCCTCTTCAAACAGCCTTGACTGTGCGTTGGTCCTGTAGAGTATCGCGATATCACTGTAGCTTCTGTCCTGCCTTGCTTTCAGGAAGTCTATCTGCCTTGCGACATAGCTCGCCTCTTCTTTATCGTTTTCACAGCGGATGTAATTGATCTTCTCTCCGCTTTCCCGGCTTGTCCAAAGCTTCTTATGCTTCCTGTCCCTGTTGTTCTTTATGACTGAGTGCGCTGCTTCAAGAATGTTCCCGACCGAACGGTAATTCTGCTCCAGCTTGATGACTTTCGCCTCAGGAAAGTCCTTCTCAAAATCAAGAATGTTCCTGATGTCTGCGCCACGCCACTCATATATACACTGGTCATCGTCTCCGACCACGCATATGTTATGGTGTTCTCCGGCGAGCATGCTCACGAGCTCATACTGTATATGATTGGTGTCCTGATATTCATCCACCATTACATATCTGAAGCGGCGGCGGTATTTTTCAAGTACTTCCGGCTTGTTCTTGAACAGCTTGACCGTGTTCAGAAGCAAGTCATCAAAATCCATCGCGTTGTTCGCATGAAGCCTTTCTTCGTACTCACGGTAAACGATATACACGAGCTTGTTCTTCTCTGTAGTCCCAGATTCAGCCTTGTATGTCTCAGGGTCGATCTCCTTTTCCTTGCAGTCGCTGATTATCGCCAGAACATACTGCGGCGGGAACTCCTTCTCGCTGATCCCCTTGTCCTTTAAAATGTTTTTTACAAGCGTCTTCTGGTCAGCAGTGTCATATATTACAAAGTTGTCCTTGTAACCCGCTTCCTCCGCAAAGACGTGCAGTATACGGAGACACATTGCATGGAACGTCATGATCCACATATCATATATGTTTCCGATCAGTTCTTCCACACGTGTCTTCATCTCGCCGGCCGCTTTGTTGGTGAAAGTCACCGCAAGTATGTTATACGGGTCTACTCCTGACTCTACAAGATGAGCTATTCTGTGCGTCATCGTGCTGGTCTTGCCTGACCCTGCGCCTGCCAGTATGAGCAAAGGGCCCTCTGTCGCGAGGACTGCCTCCTGCTGTTTATCGTTCAGTTCACTAAATGCCAATTTTTTTCTCCAGTGCCTTGTTTTCGTACATTCTAATTGTATCGTACCAGCCTGTTTATATCAATCAGAACCTGCCAGTAACACTATATCAGCCCGATCTGCTTTATGTCCTCCAACCCTTCCTTTATCATGGAAAAGTCTATTTGGCATCTTCCTCCTGAGATACGTACGGGTATCTTCTGATCAAAAGTATATACTCCATGCAGGTTCTTTTCATAGTCAAGCACAGTCACGCGCTGATTCCAAGGATCTACCATCCAGTATTCCCTGCAGCCGGCTACACGATACTTCTCACGCTTTATCACGCTGTCTTTAAATCTGGTTGCTGGAGATAATACTTCGAGCACAAAATCAGGTGCGCCATATACCAGCTTACCGTCCTTTACCATTTTCTTACATATGACGATCACGTCGGGTTGTACCATAGTCTTATCATCTCGATCCAGCTGAACATCGATAGGCGCCATACCAGGTAAACATTTTTCATGGTTCTCTATCCTGAAATTCATCATTTGTGTATATATAAGTCCGGCGATATGTTGATGATCAAGCTTTGGCGCAGCCATATCATATATCACACCATCAATAAGTTCTATCCTGTACTTTTCCGAGATGAGATAGTAATCCTCAACAGTAAACTCGCCTGCTTTCTTTGAAGTCAGAAGCTTCTCTACCATGTCATCCAGCTGAAGCCCCAATCCATCATACATGTATTCTGTTTCATGAACTGCTTTGATCTCATTACGCGTAAGTTCACGGTCTATCATCGCCTTGTATGAAACAGATGTGCCGTCTACATCTTTATCTTCGTACAGCAGTACTTTTGTCAGGGCTTCCAATGTGTCATGACGCGGTGATGTGGTAATTCCTCCAAGAACTTTCTGTACTGTGCCGATCGGGACTCCTGACTTCTCTGCGATCTCCCTGTAGCTGTAATGGCTTGTTTTTTTCAGCTTCCTCAGTTCCTCAACCGTCAAAACCATATCCATGCCTCGCTTTCACCTTTATGTATCCGTATTGTATCACAAAAACACCGTTTTCACAAGATGTTTTGCTCATTATATTTCCATTTTATATCCATTTACTGAATGTATTTGGATATAAATAGCGGACCGGTCATACTTCGGTCCGCTCCACATTTTTCTAAACTATAGCTTTAACTATACCACTTTTTGGCCAGTTACAGCCTGAATGAGACGACTTTGTCGTCTTCACGTATCGCGTAGATGTATCCGTCGATGACCGGGCATCTCGATACTGCTTCATCTGTCTTATACTTTCCGCCTACTGTCAGTTTTCCGTCCTTTGCTGACACGCTGTACACTCTTCCGCTGAGGTGGTAATAATCATCTGTTTCCAGAACGTCTTCCTCCCAGTCTTCCGATTCTTCGCCTGCTTCTTCTTCCACATCTGTCACGGTCTCGGCATCAGAATCTTCAGAATTGTTTTCTTCTTTATATCCCGGCACGAGGAAACTGTTTTCTCCCGGGATCCTTACAAGTGCCTTGTGATCTTCCTGAACGTCGCTGTAAACATCCTTCAGAGTCTTACTGTCGGCAACCTTTGGCTTTGATGGATTGGAGACGTCGAACAGCGCAAACTTGAGACCATTCGTCACTTCCATGCCTATATCATCGCCTCCGTCCTCTGTCGAATAGCCGATACCCAGCATCGTATCTTCATTGATCGGCACGAGAAGTGTGGAGAAGCCGCTAATCTTGACCTCGCCCTCGATGACCGGCTTACTGCTGTCTGACAGATCTATGATGAACAGAGGGTCTGTTTCCTCATATGTGATCACATACGCCTTATCCTTTACATAGCGGACAGCTTTGATCGACTCGCCTTTTGCAAATCCCGTTACTGAGCCGAGCGTTTTCAGATCCTTGTCCAGTACGAACAGGTTGTTGATCTCTCTTCCCTTAACGTCACTGGACGTCGTTGCGATCCTGAAAGTTCCGTCACGCTCGTCCATGGAGAACTGATCGTCGATCGTACCCTCTACCGTGGCTGCTTTTCCGATCTTGATCTTTCCATCGTTCATCCTGACTTTTAT
>CAYMBU010000010.1:0-20630 GCA_964388765.1 uncultured Eubacterium sp. | reverse complement strand
GTAGCCTCTTCTCTGTCCGGATAAAGGTAGAACGGCATCCACTTTCTGACCACTTTACTGTCTGCGCCGGAAGAGATCTCCTTCTCTCCGGCTGCATCATCCTCGTCACTGATATATGTCGTCCCTGCGACGTAAAGGTTATCGCCGTTCGCATAAATATCCTGCGAACCTCCGAGCACTGCTTTGGTCACATGGCTGAGCTCTTTGCCTGATGAAGTGTCCACTGCACCGACCACTGTATACTCCGGCTGTGTAAGATTCGGAACGCAGGCGATCTCTCCCGGCTTAAGCTTCTTTGGCGAATCTTCAGTCCCGCATAAAGGTATCTCCTTGTTGTACGCATATTGATCAGTCACCAGATATACGATATCGCCGACCATCCTTTGTGATACCGGCGTTCCGGTCTGGATGTACACAGACTCTTCTTCGGGCGCCTTCCTGTCTGTTATGTCGTACACCGTTACCGCGGTCCTGACCGATCCATAGCTTTTGACCACTTCGCTTATCACGATAAGCTTGTTCTCCTTCAGAAACAGATCAGTGAACGTTTCATATTTACCGGCTTTGATGACCGACGCCTTTTCTGTCTTGCCATGGTCTGCTTTACGGATGCAGATCCTGTCGTAAGAAGAACTTATGAAGTAAATATACCTGTCGTCCACCTTGACTCTGTCGGCCTCATCCACGCCGGCGACCTGGATATATGTATCAGAATGCCCCGACCCCTGGCCGCCTGGTGCCTGCATGGACTTCTCCGCGGAATAGACCGACGAACCAGGCGCAGCTTCCTGCACAGCATTTCCATCCGCTGCCTCACCGTTCTTCATGAGTATACCGCTTTCGCCTTCGATATCATAATCAAGGACATATGAGCCTGTTACCGTTTCCAGTACCTGCTCGATCTCACTGTATGACGAGAAAGTTTCAAGTCCTTTCGCTGAAGATGCGCCATCCGTCGTCTTCCCCGGTGCGCGGAGCGAATTTATCACAGGTGTCATCACCAGCAGAAGGCAAGCGGCTGCCGCTGCGGCAAAGCCGATATACTTCCTCCAGACATACTTCTTCTGTCCGGTAGCTTTGCTATGTCCGGACTGTGCATCCTGTGTCTTCTCATCAAAGCCCCTGCTGTCATTACCTGCCTCGCAGACAGCATTTTCAATCTGCCCAGGCTTCACCTCTTCCAGCTTCAGCTTCATGTTTTCGGCAGACAGTGCCTCCGGCGCTTCGATCCCGTCCTGCTCAAACAGATCTCTCATAAAAGCACTGTCGTCAGCTATCTGCTTCTCTTTAGTTTCTATGTCAATATCCCTTTTCATATCACTCATTTCCGGCCTCCAGTTCTTCTCTCATAGCTGCTAATGACCTGGACAGTCTTGACCGCACGGTCCCCTGCGGCATCCCGAATATCTCGCCGATCTCACTGCTCTTCAGCCCGCCTATGACTGAGAGCAGTACCATCTCACGCGAGTCCTCGGGAAGCTTGTTCAGAGCCTCCATAAGCATAAGGCGCATACCCGGGTCCTGATCGTCTGCCGTTTCTGACGGTTCATACTCCAGCGCTTCTTCCGGAAGCTCCTCTCTCTTGCGGACTCTTTCCTTTATCACGGAGTTGCACGAGGCACTGAGTATACGGAAGATCCATGTACAGAACGCTTCCGGCGATCTCAGTCTGCCGATCTGCTCCCATGCCGAAAGAACACATGCCGAGACAGCGTCTTCAGCATCTGCCTGGTCTTCCAGTCTGTAGAACGCATAGCGGTACAGTCTCATCTTGTAGCTGTCATACAGCTCGCAGAACGCATCCCGGCTGCCCGCCGACGCGGCCTTCACTGTTTCTATCTCTGTCATTTTCTGCTCATTCATGTACAGTCGTTACCTTCTTAATCTGATCATGTACGCAGCGTACGAAAGCTTTCATACATAGAGTGTCGTAAAATTGTAAAAGTGTTGCATTGGATATCAATAACGTTTATGTATCAGATCTGTTCTTCATCCTCGTTTTCATTTTCTCGCATGTCACCACATACCTCATGCAGATAATCGTCCAGCTCACCGAAGTCTATCACCAGATCTCCGCTGTAGATGCCGACAGGGACTTTGTCACGGAATCCATAGATCGCAGGTGTGACTTCCGACTGGAAATCATACACAAGCACACGCTTATCATACGGGTCGATTATCCAGTACTCACGGACTCCGGATATCTGATATACATGCAGCTTCTCAAGCATGTCGAATCTCTTTGTAGATGTAGACAGGACTTCAATAACAAGATCAGGCGCTCCATACATGTGACCTCGCTTGATATTTTTACGTCTTTCTTCACAAATTATCATCAGATCAGGCTGCACTACTGTATCTTTTCCGGTCTCTAGCTCGACGTTGTATGGCGATACGAGCGGAACACATCCGTCTTTCCCTGACCTGATATAATTTCTGAAATCGAGAAAAAGCTCGCCGATGATCACCTGATGGACTGTGGACGGCGTATTCAGCTTATGTATCTTCCCCTCGATCAGCTCTACCCTGTACTCGTCCGGGATCATATAATAATCTTCCTCTATCGATCTTGTGTCAAGCTGCCTGAACATCGACTCAAGGGCGCTCACAGTGCTGTATCTCGGCGATCTGGATATGCCGGCAAACAGCTTCGGTACCGTAGCAAGAGTCACTCCTGACTCTTTCGCTATCATCTCATACGTGAGGCCGTGTTCCCTTTTGATCCTCTTCATTTCTTCCAGATCCATATCAAAATCCTCCAGTCAGCTGTCTCTGCGTCTGTTTCCGGTTTATTTCCGCTGTATTTCCATTATATTACCATATTCTGTCATTAAAATCAATATCTCTTTCCATAATATTTCCATTTTGCCGCAAAAAAAGACGGCCTCCATGGCCGCCTTTGAATCATTATGTTTTAAGCATTACATTCCACTGTCTTCTGCGTAGTCTACCGTGAAGAACCACCTTATCACGTCGCCGTCCTTCAGCTTGACTTTGCTCGCGCCGTAATTCGGTACGTCGCCGTTCACCGAGAAGAGCCAGCCGCTCATCTTGCCGCCGTCCTTCTCGTACAGGTAATTGATCCCTTCGATATATCTTGATTTATATACCGCGTCCTCTGACGATTCGATCTGGATGTCGTTTGCCAGGCACACTGCCTCAAGCGCATCGTAGACGTTCTGTCCATCCTTGAAGTCATACTTCGTCTCCGGCAGGATCACACCGTCGTCAGGTATGTATTTCTTAAGCTCAGGCTTCGTCAGCTTCGACGGATCCTCAGCGAGGCTTTTGCAGTCGATAGATATCGTGACTGTCCCGTCGCCGCCCTTATCTCCGGCGCCATCTTTGCCTGCGTCCGGTCCCATTATCCTGAAGCCGATGAAGAATGCGGCCGCGAACAACGCCAGCACGATGACCGTCAATATGACCCTGTTATGCTTTGACTTCGTTTTCTTCAGAAGATCGTCATCCATATCCCGGTAACCTCCGCTTTCACTGATCAGATACTATTCTATCAGAAACATGGCGGATGTCCAAGTCCTATACGCATTTTGCCGTTTTGGCAGATGTCCACTTGCCATAATACGCTTTGCCTTTGATCACATTATACGTGCGTACCCTGAACTGATACTTTTTGCCCTTCTTCAGCGCCTTGCTCTTTACAGACACCGCGGTGATGCCCTTCTTCAGCGACGACCACTTCTTCGCTCCGGACAGCTTGTACTGTGCCTCGTAGCCGTATGCGTATTTCGTCTTCTTCCATGAAAGTGTGAACTTCCTTGACGCACATTTCACTTTGAGACCGGAGACTTTGAATTTCTTCGCCTGAGCCGGCTTCACTTCGTCAGCCCTGTCGATCTTGATCGTATAGGAAACCGTCTTGCTCTTTATGCCCTGCGCCATCGCATAAGCCTTGAAAGTCACTGCGACGAGCCTTCCTTTCTCGCCCTTCACAGCGACCGGCTCCTCGTACGTCTCAGTCCCCTTCGCTCCGCTCATCGTATAGAACACCGCGGCTCCCGGAGTAGCGCTCGACATCTTTACATTCTGCGCTTTCTTATATGTCTTAGCTTTCGGCGAGAACACCGGCGGCGCCACTTTTCCTTTCTTCACGGTGATAACGGCTGAGATCTGCCTGCTGCTTCCGTTCGCATCTATATAATCCGGAAGCGTTACTCTTCCTTCTGCTCCGAACGGTACCGGGGTAAGGTCTGCGGGATCGTATCTTCCGATGATCATGTCCTCGTCCCAGAACGCTGTGCTTCCGTCAAGCGTGACAGTGGAGCCATCCGTCGCCTTCGCAACTACCGAGCATGCTCCAAGTCTTTCTCTTATCTCGTCCACTGTGATCCCGTTCGGGACATCCTTCAGCGATGCAGGTGACAATGTCAGTCCGGTGCCGTCTGTGGTATTAAGTATCATTCTGGCTGATCGTATCTTTGCGGAAACCACAAGTGAGCTGCCATCTTTCCTTACCTCTGATTTCTGCAGCGCACCGTCCACAGCTACATACGCGTCTGCGCTCTCAGCGATGCTGTATCCGTCCTCAGCCGAGACTCTGATCTCAGCAGTATATGTCCTGTAGTATTCCGGCTCTCCGCTCGCGGCGTTTCCGTCTGCACCCTTCCACGTGACGCTCTCTGCTTTCACGCCGGCCGTGCAAGGCACTGCCGAATCATCAAAGCCGCCTCCGCGGGACGGTGCGTCGATACCGGCAAGTACGATATCTGATACAGAACTTCCTGTATTGAATCCAAAGACAGCAGTCACGCTTTCGTCCGACGGCTCCTTTCCTTCAGGTACCTCCATCCAGCCGTTTTGATCTCCCGCTTTTACTGAAACATTGTCCGAGAATGCAGCCGAATCAGCATTTCCGGCGGCCATTTTTATCTTTGCTCTGTATACGGTCCCAGACGCCGCGCTTCCTGAAGCAGGAGTCTCTGTTCCGTCTGCTGCCACCTTGAACCACGTGACTGTTGCAGAGAGGTCAGCTCCCGAGCCACTGCCCGAGCTGCTGCCCGTACCGCTGCCATCCAGGCCGGATGCCTTCGCTGATACAGATGTATCCAGCGGGCTTCCGGCAATTGGCACATCGAGTCCTTCGATCTCAACCGCGCTGATCCTGTCTCTCATGTCTATCGTGTACAGCCTGTCCATTATCAGGCTGCTTTCTTCTATTGAATTGAATGCCGCAGCACGGATCAGGTATTCGCGTTTCTTTCCCGGTTCTCCTATCGTAACCGGCTCTTTGTAAAGAGTGCTCGTATCCGTAGGCTTTGATACCACCTCAGATGACGGATCGCCAATCTCATAGCGGATCTTAGCGCCCGGCGTACTTGACATTATCGCGATGTCTCTCGGACCTGTGTACGTACCCTCTTCAAGGTTCGCCTGCGGCTTGGCGCAAGGAGGCTTGATAACGGATACCGCGACCGGCCTCGACTGCGCGCCGTACCTCGCCCATACGGAAACAGGATTGTCTTTCGCGACTTCCTTCCCCTGCGCGGATATCACGCCGTTGCCGTCCACAGTGACTCTGGTAGGCCTGCTGCTGTACCATGTGCACTCCGAAGTGACGTCAGCGCCGCCGTAAGTCGCCGTGCACTGCGCTGTCTTGACACCACTCTCAGTGTAGAGCTCAGCCGTCGCAGGCGTAACGTAAAGCGGCTCCTTTCCGACGTTCAGGAAACTCTTCCCTCTTACCAGCTCTACATTGTATGACCTGACGGCTTTGCCGCTGGCTGAAGTAACCTCGATCCTTATCTCCGCCGAGATCTGGTTTTTGATGAAGTAGACTGGATATCTCGACTTGCCGTTCATGCCCTTGTCCGGAATCGTACCGTCTTCATTGGTGTACACCAGGTCGTTCCCGACATTGTCCACAGGATATACTTTCACCGTGGCCTTCGGGTCGTCTTTCGTGACCCAGACGTTGACGAACTCGTGGTCGTACTCATACACCCTGCTGACATATTTCTCGACCGCAGGGTCGAACACAGGATCAAAGCCGATCCCGTCCGTATTGGTGTGTATATTACCATCGTCAAACATGTTGTTCGGTGCGGTGTTGGAATCCGTAATAACGAGACCCTTAAGATTGGCGTTATTCGACGCCGTCTTCATGTTCAGCGTGTATGACCTTGTGTACAGCTGAGTCCCTTCATACCTTGTAACTGTCACGGTCGTCGCCGAAACGTCCTCTGAAACAGGGACGCTGACCTTCCCGCTCTTGTACTCCTTACCGTTTATATAAGCCTTCATTCCTGAAGGTACATTGAGCTCATAATCCACGGCTGTCTTCCCGTCCGGAGCGGAAAGCGTATAGTTCAAAGTCCCCGGCCTGAAGTCTATGTTCCATTCCACTTCATCGTCGCCGGCGGTGACTTTGATGTCGTTCAACCACGCTTTGTTCCTGGAGACCGCCATCATGTAGCCGCTGTCGTTTTTGATGTAGAGGGTGCCCTGCCGGTCGGCCGCGATCGGGCTGATGCAGTACTGCTCCATCTGCGACTCCGGCCTGAAGAGGAGCTCTGCCTCGTTGTGCTTGTCTGCTGTGGACGTCTTGCTGTCCTCCAGATAGTAGATGCCGCCCGGGAAAGCGTTGAAAGTGAAGTATAGCCTTACAGTCCCTGACGCTTCAGAATATGTTGAAAGCACCGGCGACGCCTGCGGGTATCCCGCGATGTCGACACAGTAGATGAACGATCCCGTGCCTCCCGAGATAACCTTAACGATGTTCGGACCTACCAGACGGTCTTCATATATCGCTTTACCTGTCAGCTTCTCGTCATCTCTGAACACGCAGAACTTGTGGCCTCCGTCGGCGTTGAACTGGCCCGCCATGCCGCAGACCCCTACGTAGATCCTGCCGTTGTGCACGACAGGCGACGCCGTCATCATCGCGCCTGTATCAAATGAAGACAGGTCGCTGAACTTACCGTCTGAACCGAGCTTCACCTTGTACAGCACGCCGCCCTTTGATGTGAAGTAGATATATCCGCCGTGATAGACTACCGTGCTCCTGATGTCTCCCTTGCAGCCGTCAAGTCTGTCTTTGATCTCGCCTGTCAGCCTGTCGCAGCAGTACAGGATGGACGTGTTGGTGTACGAGCTGTCGCCCGCGTTGCCGAACGTGTTGTTCTGCCCGTCGTCCGAACCGAAGACCACATATTTATCATTGGCGTAGCAACCCGCCCAGTAGAATCCGTGCGGGATGTCGCCTTCCTTCCATTCTATTGACTTCACCGCGATGTGGCTCGACGCCGATGCCGACGTGTCGAGCGCCTGCCCTACCGAAGGAGTGCCGAGGCCCGTGATCGCGACCGCGCTCTCCATCTCGTTCCCCTGCTGCGTGAAGCTTCCGTTATAGTAATCGAATCTCGCGCGGACGACCGCTTTGGAACCGCTCTCGTCCGTAAGCTCTATCTCACCCGCCAGGCCGTTCACCGTGCACTGGACCGGGTTGCCAGAACTCTGCCCTGCCGGCTTGACCGTTACGCCGTCCGGATCCGTGAGCCACGTACGACCGTATTTATCCCTGACAAAACTATATCCGTCCTGCGCCTCGATATCGATCAACGCAGTGTAAGTATAGAAGTTGGACGGCTTTTCCTGCCCTGTCGGCTTCGGGAACTCTTCAAGCGCCGACGCAGTCGTAACGGTTCTCAGCTCTGAAGGCCTGAGCGACCAGACTTCCTTCCCAGTCTTGGCGTCAAGGCAGAAATACGCTCCGTCCGAAAGCTCGGTGCTCCAGATACCGGTGTATACCTTCCCGCCTTTATAAGTGATTGGGCTCAACGCCTGCGTGCCGTTATGGGCTTTGCTTATCCACCTGAGTTTCAGCGTATCCGCGTCTATGCACTGCACGCGGCCGTAGATCAGAGGAAGATACAGCGCGTCCTCCTCGGCGGAATACGTCATCGGATGCATTGCGTAGCTGACGTCCACCTCCATCTTGTCACTTTCGCTTACGGTCTCGCCTGTTTCCTTGTTTATCTTGTACACTCTCTGGGAAGACGCGGTATATATGTAGCCGTCGATGATGAGCGGAGGCGTGAACGAAGTCGTGTATCCCGGGACGAGCTGGAGTCCCCACTTCAGGGCGGCCTCATTATATGACGCCGGAGTTTCCCTGTCCGTTACGCCATTGTTGTCCTCGCTGTTCTGGAATCTTCCCCACTCCACATCACGCGCCGCATATGCGCTGTCCGTCCGTACGAGTGCGAGCATGCTCAGCACTGCCGCCATCAGCAGTACCGTGATAATCATTCTTCTTCTCTTCATCAAAACAGTCATGCTGTATCCTCCCGTAAGAGTATCTGTTTCTATTCGCCGTCAAAGAGTATGAACACGAGATCTATCTGATCTCCGTCGTTCACTGTATATGCGCCTATGCCGACGTTCGGCATCTCGCCGTTCACCTTGTATATCCAGCCTGAAGTATTGGCAAAGTCTTTCTCGAAAAGTCTGTCTTTCCAGTCTTTAGGCCATTTGTCTTCATCATATAAAGTTACACGGTTCTCCTCCGCTTTCTCGCGAAGCTCATCCGTTATCTTCGCCTTCGCGGCGATCCCGGACTTTCTGAGTCCCTTAAGGTACGAGTTCGTCATCGTAGCAGAAATGCCTGCTGACTTGAAGGCTTTCTTCAGTGCTTCCACGACTGATTCCTCTTCCATGATACTGACTTTGATGCCTGATGCGATAGTGCCGATGCCGAGCGACGGAGCGCTGATCGATACCTGCACCGTACCGACCGGCTCAGGCTCTTTCTCGACGTTGCACCTTATGCGCCTTGTTATCGTCCTCTTGTTACCGCGCCTGTCCTCCGCGGTTATCTTGACTGTGTTCTTGCCGTTCTTGACTGTCGGCTTGAAGTTCGTCTTGTTGCCTGACTCTCCTGTGCTGGTGAGCTTGGCGCCGTTCAGCCAGACGGTAAACTTGCCCGAGCCATTGGAGAACACAGGGATGTTCTGCTTCTTGTAATCTGTCGCAGTCACCCAGAAGCTGATCGTCTCGCCTTTAGTCGTCATGCCGTCCTTAAGGCTGGTCTTGATAGTCGGCAGAACGTCACGCTCCTTCTTCGGCTTTTTATAGTAGTTCTCTTCATCTTCATCGTCCGGGTCGTTGTCTGCCGGATCAGACGGCTTCGCGGGCGGAAGCGGCTTTACCGCAGGCTTTCTCATCGGTTCCTGAGGCTTCTTTGCCGGCTTGGCCGGCTTTGACGGCTTGGCTGCGGGCTTTGCCGGCTCCTTCACCGGCGTCGACCCCCTGGTGTCCGAGATACGCTTCTGCGCGGCGGTCTGCTGGTGGCTCGCTCGCTGCTCTTCCAGGATCCTGCTCCTCTGCTCTTCGGACTCCTTGTGCTCTTTCTTCGTATTCTCGTTCAGCTGATACCCATCGCCACTCACATAGACCTGAGATCGCCCGCTGTCCAGCGACGAAGCAGTATCCTCCGGCTTGTACGGATCTTCCGCCATCAAAGCCTGCCTTGCAGAGAACACCAAAAGAAGCATCATGATCAATGACGCTGCCGTGAACAATATTCTCCTGTCAAAGCTGAACTTCTTCATCTCTGCCTTTTCTGCTCTGCCTGCGATCTCAGCGTATCAAAACCTGAAGCCCTGATACCGGCTCTGCATTTACTGAAGAAAAAAAGGCTGCGGTACAATACCGCAGCCCTATAATCGATTAATCTTTTCTGACCGTCATGCCCGCGGTAACGACGCGCGCAGGAACATTCCGGCTGATGCATAATGAACGTTGAATCAGTACACGCTGTCCGCGGCGCCTGATAAAGTTTGAATGCGTCAGGTGCTCTGACTTGTGGGCACGAATGCTCAGATACAGTGGCGGGACCGTTCAGGATTCTCACCTGCTTCCCCTGTTACCGTAAAACGGGACGCATTTCCCTTACCAGTATTATACGCCTGTGGAAACGTGCATTCAATGGAGTGCTGCCTGATTCTGCACATCTTTTTTGTCATTTTACTCTGACATACGTCTGTATTCTCTATCTAATCAAAACCCGTCCGGGGATTTTCTGAATATTCGGTTTATATTCGGCTTTGTTATGGATTATTTACGGTTGTCACAAGTGATGGAATGTGTTATTATTACAACATAAAGAGACTACCCACAGTACATCATGGAGGCAACGCATTGGATATCATTGAGGAACTGAAAAATTATAAACGGCATCTGGGTTTTTCCAATGAGGAGATCGCGAGAAGATCAGGTATACCTCTTGGAACCGTGCAGAAGATATTTGGCGGCGCTACTAAGTCTCCTAGACGTAAGACCTTGCTTAAGCTTGAACAGTTCTTCAGGGATCCTGACAGATATGAAAACTCTGATGCATCTGAAGTCAGCGATGTTACTGTTGCCTACAATGCGTCCGACAAAGACGACCCAGGTGATTTTGATGATCCGGGCTGGATCGTAAAGAAAAACACCGAGGATGATCCGCTGAATGAAAACGGTCGGCTCATCTTTACCCGTCAGGGAACCTATACGATAGACGACCTGTATGCACTCCCCGACGGCGTACGCGCAGAACTGATAGACGGTGTGCTTTATGAACTCAGCGCTCCGTCACTGGAACACCAGTCCATAGTCCTGGAAATAGCTGTACAGCTCCGGCAATGTGCTGACGAGCATGGTTGCATGGTATTCATTTCCCCTTTCGACGTCCAGCTTAACATGGACAACAAGACCATGATAGAGCCTGATATCGCAGTACTTTGCGATAAAGAGAAAGCATCGCTTATCCAGAATGTGTATGGCGCTCCGGAATTCGTTATTGAAGTTCTTTCCAAGTCCACAAGAAGGCGTGACCTTACGATTAAAACTGCCAAGTACGGCAGTGCCGGATGTAAAGAATATTGGATCGTAGATCCAAAGAATAAAGAAGTCCTCGTATATTTCTTTGACGACGACAACATAGTTTACCACTATACTTTTAATGATAAAGTGCCGGTCAGAATGTCAGATGGGAAATGCGAGATAGACTTCCCTGCAATAAAAGAAAGGCTCACCTGGTTCAACAGGTAAGCCTTTGTTATTCCAATCCACCTTGTATGCCTATTATTCAAACATGCGCTGCCTTTTCATGAGCTATGCAAACATCCTCTGCCCTGACTGCGCCATCTTTGCAGCGTCAAGTCCCATGAGTGCCTGTTCCGTAGGCATTATATCCTCCTCACCGCCTGCTTCGTGGCAGAAGCCGCGTCCGGTCTGAAATACCATGATGCCGTCAAGCACCGAATTATCTCCTTTGATGAAGTCCTCATCCGTCGCAGGATCCTTTCCAAGGCACCCCAGCGCGATCATAACCTGCGCTGTAGACTCGGCGTTGCCAAAGCTCCCATCTTCCTGCTGCTTTTCAGACAGCCAGTTGAGTGCCCTGTCTATAGCACCTTCAGCACGGTCGTCCCTCTTTGCGGCATCATTGCCGTCGATCCTTCCGTCATATGGCGCCAGCGCCTGCAGCGCCATCGCCGTCATATCTGAATCCGGGTGGTCAGCATCCATTCCAAACGCACCGTCAGGAGTCTGGCTTACTACGATATCATACAGATACTTATCTTCATTCTTCAGTTCATACCCACAATAGTTAGCTGAAACCAGCGCATATATCTCTGCGTTCAGCCCCTGCTCATGGATCGCGTCATAATCATCGACTTTCTCCATCAGGTCATAGCCTTCGACCGATGTCGGATCCTGGCCGATCGCTTTCAGGTTGATCGACACTCTCTCATATGCAGTTGGGTGATCTTCGCTCAACACGCCCTTCTGAGATTTCGCGATCGCCCTGATGCTGTCATAATACGCAGCATAATAATCGTCATCTGCCGCGTCTGTCTCAGACATCTTAAGTGCGAACGGCACCCAGCCGCCGCCCATGGAATCCACCGAGTCGACCGCGACATTCTCCACCAGATACTCTGATGCGCTCTGCACAACGCTGTCCATATCTTTACTGCCGCTTCCAGAGCCGCTGCCCGAACCTGAGCAGCCCGCCATCAGAACCATCGCCAGAATAATCAAAAGCGCCAGCGCCTTTCTAAGCGACTTTTTCTCCACAGTATGATTCATTCTACTTACTACCTCACTTTTTAAGTTCTTCCTGGAAGTATACCTTTCCGTAGTTTTTCTCTAAAAGGTATACGCTTTCTGAAAAAAAGGCTGAAAAGGTATACATTAACATCTCATAAAACTCCTTTTCGAGCCATCCTCAGTATACCTTTTTAATCATAATCATACATATACACAGACTTTTGACAAAAAAGACCAAAAAGGTATACTCGTATTTCATGCTCTACCATTAGTGCGCAGAATCCTTCTCGCTCATATTTAGATTCTTAGCTTCTTTTTGCTCTTTAACTATATGATCAGCCGTATCTTGTTTCTCCTTCGGTGCTGAAGCCGCTTTCACTTTTCCTGTTTTGGCACACTCATTAGCTTTTGCTGCTTCTGCGCGTTCCTCTGCCTTTTCGGCCTTGGCGCGCTCCTTCGCCTTCGCTGCCTTTGCGCGCTCTTTAGCCTTTTCGGCTTTAGCGCGCTCTTTTGCGTTGTCGACCTCTTTCTTCATAGCGGCGCGTTCGATCTCTGTCATGCTTTCTGTGCTGTATGAAGCGCGCAGCCCGAGGTCTTCGCCTGTTTCGCTGAGCTTCCACTTCTTCTCCGCAGAGTACTGATACAGCGCACGCACACCGGCTTTCGGGTCTTTATCATCAAAAGCTTTACGCCATCTGACATATCTCAAAATCCTGATCCCAATGAGTACAGCGATCACAAGCAGGATGATCGACACAAGCACGAAAAGGAGGATCTTTAAGATCTTGAGAAGTAGTGCTTTGAGGTCGCCTTCATCTTCATTGTCTTCATCCTCCGGCTGTTCTTCCTCAACATCGATCTGATTATTCTGATTGTTTTCATATTCCAGGTTCTGGAGTCCTCTGCTGAGGTCTGCCTCATGCATTATGCCTGAATAGTCAGGCGTTGCCTCGAACGGGATCCAGCCGAAACCGTCGATGTAGATCTCCGTCCATGCATGATTTGCGGCAGCCGGTACGTTCACTTCAGTCTCGCCCACCGCGCCAGCAATATTAGCCGGCGTTATAAGGTATCCCTCAACATATCTTGCCGGTATGCCGTAGTATCTGAACAGAAGTGCGGCAAGAGTCGCGAAGTGCACATCGCAGCCGCGCTTTGCTTCAACAAATGCCTGCACGAAATCGCTCCCGCCGCTTCCGGATGTGCTGCCGGCGGTGCTGCCAACGCCGGAGTCAGTGCCAGCCGCATTACTTCCGGATGTGCTGCCGGAACCTGCGCCGGTGCCTTTTGCCACACCACCAACGCTGTCAAAGGTCTCGGAGTATATATATTTCTCTCTCAGATATCTTGAAATGATATCGATCGTCTCTTTGTAGTCTGCGTGGTTCGAAGAAATGTCGCCGCTCGGCCCGATCTCCTGCTCAAATACAGGCGTCAGTTTGTCCGGGATATCCAGGTATTTCTCATACACATCCACATTGTAATGGCTCTCGCTTATGAAGAACCTTGCGATGTCCTCAGTCTGCTGTGCCGTGTAGAACTTGCCTACGGCATCTGTCCAGATACCTGTGATATTGCTGGATGCTGTATATGAATATGTATCCTTTCCTGTGAGACCGGTGGTACCGAGATAACTTCCGCCGTAGTTTTTTGTGCCGGCCGGAAGTACCATCTCAGACGCTCTGGCTTTCTCGCCTTCCGCAGGCTCAAGCATAAGCTCATATGGAATGAAAGCATTCTTCTTCGAAGCGCCTTTAACGTCGACTTTGAATTTTATGTCTTTTGTTCCTACGCCGCCGAGCTTTGATGCATAGGAAAGCTCCGACAGGCCGTCGAACCCCCGCTTATTGAGCCAGTACATCTGGTCGCGCATCGCATAAAACGTACTGTTTGAAAGCGTATTCCACTTGTTCTTTTCATATGACGCGCCCACGAAACCTCTCAGATAATATGAGTCTGGCTCGCTCATCGTAACTGTCAGCGCGGTATCGGAACCTTTGCCGGATGAGTCGGTCTCGCTTTCGGCAACCGGTGCGCCGTTTTCGTCTGCCTCGCCGGCCACTGCCGGCATCCCGAGCGCTGCCTTCACATCATCGATTGTCCCGCGGGACTCCTTCAGGTCTTTTCCGGACAAAGCCCCCACGTTGCCTCCCGGAAGCGGGTCTGACCCATAGCGTGAGCTGTCCATCCCCGCCTTCAGATTCTCTGCGTAATCCGAAAGAGCCTTAGGCTCATCAAGCGTTTCCGCGTTATCCATTACAAACAAAACCCCGGAGCTGATGAGCACAGCAGCAAGAGGTACTATGAAGTATGCCGGCCTGATAGTCCCTCGTATGTTCATGACGGCGAGCACAATGATGACCGCCGCACCGAACAGCAACCCTGCGTACGCAGAAGGCGCGAGGCCCAGCCCAAGCATGAGCACCGCCGCCGGAGCCGCGAATATCAACAAGAGCAGCCTTATACGGGATTTGATGATCAGGTATGCAAGAACGCTGAGGGCAGCGAGCATTATCGTGAGCGTGAACCCGTAAACATACTTTCCGCTGTCTGACACAGGTGCGTCATATTTTGGAAGTATCATGTAATCCAGATTTCCGAGCTTGTCCGCGATCGTATTCCAGATGCCTGCAAGTCCGCCGGAAAAGCTGCCGGAGAATATCTCTCCCGGACTGTATTTCAGGCCGAACATTGAGATGAACAAACTTAAAGCAGCGCCTCCGAGAATCAGGGCGCAGATGACCTCAAGGATGATATTCAGTTTTTCATTTTTCTTCTCTGAATGATCAAGCTTCATGCTTTTGCTCCGCTCTGGGTCTTGGTGCCACTCTGGACTGTAGCCCTGCTCTTGCTGCGGAAGACCTTGACCTGGCCGTACTCCGCAAGCCTTTCAGTCTCTGCTGCCTCGCCTGCTGTTACGATAAAGTGATTGGTGAAATGTTCCTCGCCCGACGCAGCAAGAAATCTGTAAGCCGTGGACAGCCTGCTTTGCTCGATGCCCGCGGACAGGGCTTCAGGGACTGCCGCCCACATCTCGCCTTCACCGCTCACCTGTCTTACTATGAAAGCACCCGTCTCGTGGTCGCACCACCCGAGAGAGTGCGGGATATTCTTCTTCAAAAGTGAATACGACAGCGAGAAGAATGTCTCCATAAGATCGTTCCTCTGCTCCGCATTCAGTTCGGACTTCTCAGACAGCGAATTGTCGAGAAGCACTATAAGCTTGTTCTCTATCGGGAACGACGGTATCTTTACCATCATATCGTCCATCTTGGCGGAAAGCTTCCAGTGGATCTGCTTGGGGCTGTCGCCGTCTGCATATTCTCTGATGCCGAACACCTCGCCGGCGTCGCTCCCCTTCTTATGCTGGGAATACTTGTAGCTCTCCATGTCGTATGAATCAAGGTAGTCCGCCGGTATCTCGATCTCTTTGATCTCAGGCATCACGTAGACCGCTGACTCTGCGTCCAGCTTCCTCACCTTGTGGAAAAGCCCTGCCGGATCTGAGATCGAGACCTCTCCGACCGAAATGTTCTCGCGGCCGCAGTATGGGCTGCTGACTGTGAACGTTTCCGTGCCCCTTCCCTTCGGAAGGAATGAATACATCAGCGGTATGCTGCCTTGTTCCTTTGTAAGGACGTTCTCCGAGTGCACGGTGAAGCCGGCTGCCGGTACAGGAAGCTTCGATTCATTCTCGAGCGTCACTGTTATCTCGTCCGCCGCGTTTTTATCCACGCTCCGCACCCCTGTTATATGGCACTTCAGATTTTTTCCCGAAACAAAGACCATGACCAGAGCCAGCGCACAATAAATCGCGGCACCAAAACACAACGCTCCCGCTCCCTAGCTCCCAGTCAGCACCTACGCCGCCGCCGCAAGTATGAACCATATTATGAACGCTGCCTTGATCCTCTTCATTTCGCTCCTGCTATGCTGTCCGTTACTGTGCTGCACACTATTTAGCCTGTGTATCTGCCTGTGCCGGCGCTGCCGGCTCTGGCTTCTTCATTACGTTAGGAAGCTGCGTCTCCTTAAGGATGCTGTCCAGGATGCTGTCCGCGCCAGCTCCCTCAAGATGCGCCTCTGAGTTAAGCATGATACGGTGCCTTGCGGCGTCTTTGAACACTGCCTGTACGTCAGGCGGGATCACGAAAGCTCTTCCGCTCACGTATGCTCTTGCCTGCGCAAGCGAGCAGATCGAGATCGCTCCTCTTGGGCTGATGCCGAGCTTGATGAACCTGTGGTCTCTTGTTGCTCTTACGAGATCTGTGACATAATCATAGATCTTTTCGTCCACATAGACTTCGCGCGCTTCTTTTCTCATGCGCATTATGTCGTCAGCAGTCGCGACTTTTCTGATGAGATCAAGAGGATCTGATGTTCTTCTGTCAGCAAGGATGCTCATCTCCGCTTTCTTGTCAGGATATCCGATAGAAAGCTGCACTGCGAATCTGTCGAGCTGTGCCTCCGGAAGCATCTGTGTTCCGGCAGTCTCTACAGGGTTCTCTGTCGCGATGACGAGGAACGGCTTCGGCACTTCATGCGTTACTCCGTCCACTGTGACATTGCCCTCCTGCATGACCTCCAGAAGCGAAGACTGTGTCTTGCTCGATGTCCTGTTGATCTCGTCCGCGAGGAGTATGTTGCACATCGCCGCGCCTTCTTTGTACTCGAATCTTCCGGTCTCTTTATTGTACAAAGAGAATCCGGTCACGTCTGACGGCACGACGTCCGGAGTGAACTGTACTCTGTTGAATTTAAGGTCCATCGCCTTGCTGAACGCAAGCGCTAGCGTGGTCTTTCCTACTCCCGGTATGTCCTCCAGAAGTATGTGACCGCCTGCGACTATGACTGTCATGACTTTTGCGATTATCTCGTTCTTGCCGCTGATCGCCTTGGTCACTTCGCCGCAGATCTCCTCTGCTTTTGTGATGCCGAAACTTCTTCCGTTCTGTACTTCCATTTTTTACGCTCCCTATTTAGTCTTTACTGCTTTCTTAGCGCTCCACTTACCGTAATATTTCTTTCCATCCACGCTCCTGTATGAGCGGACACAGACGTAGTATTTCTTCTTTGCCTTGAGTTTTGATACCTTGTACTTTACAGTGCTGTACCCCTTCTTCTTTAAAGTCTTCGCTGACGCCATGCTGCTCTTAAGCGAGTACTGTATCTCGTATCCGTCTGCCTGGGCGTGCTTGTCGAACTTGACGGTGAACGCCTTCTTAGCTGCCGTGAGGCCTTTGATCGTGGATGCTGCTGCGTATATCGTGACGTCGTCGGAATAATCGCCGTAGACCGCCTTGGCTGCGTCGACATATTCAGGCCTTAAGCGTACGGTGACGACACTGGAGTTCGGCACCTCAAAAGTGCACTTGTTCGATCCGGAACTGACCGCTGTGAATCCACCCTTGTTATTGAGGCGGTAAAGCACCCTGTATCCGTTCGCGCCGGCGCATTTGCTCACTCTGGCTGTAACTTTGGCGCCTGATGCTGTTACCTTGAGGCCTTCCGCCTTGCCAAGCTCTATCTTATTGCCCTTCTTTATGGCAAAGATCGCGTTGCTATCGTTCTTGTAGTATAGCTGTCCTTTATCGTCTGCGATGACACTTCCCGCGCAGTACTGCTCGTATCCGACCGCGCCGAACATGTCGCTCACTGTAACGTCGTAAGCCTTCTCTGCGTCGGAACGGTCGTCTTCTTCAGGCTCACTCTCGCCTTCTCTGACTTCCACGCCGCCTTCACTGCCCACGGCAAGATCGTCTTCCCTGATGTGTACACCAACCTCAACTTCTTTCGGCTCCGGCAGGAACTTTATGACCTGAAGTCCGCCCGGCTCCTGGTAGTATGATATGTAAGCGTACAGGTATCCTGTCTCAGGCCTGCCTTCAACGGCGTTCTCATATGCCGTCGTAATAAGCGGCGATCCCTTCGGGTATCCTTTCAGCGGCGCTCTGAAGACGTTTTCCAGCGTCCCTGCGTCGTAAGCGGCGAAATATCCGTACGCACCCTTCTTCGGCTTGTATCCGATGTACACTTTACCATTATACACGACCGGGGTATTGACTGTCAGCGACTGCACGCTGTTTCCCGCATCATCAAAATCCAGATATTCTGATTTTACATTGTTCAGCGCGCCTGTAGATGTACTGACTTCGGCAGAATGGATCATCCCGCAGCATGAGGACCAGTAGATCCTGCCTGTTCCATTCTTATCCCATACGATGCCTGAACAGATATCGCCTGCGTCGTCCAGCTTTATGTCTGTTATGACGTCACCCGTCTTTTTGTTTAGGGCGAGGATATGTGAATCCGCTTTGACAGTGCTCATGGCGCCTGTAACGTCGTTGTTGTTCACTCCATCCTGGGTGCCGACTATGACAGCATTACCGATCGCGATCGCGCCGTTCCAGTAAAAGCCTCCCTTGGACTTGTACTGCCAGATAAGGTCGCCCGGCTCGTAAGTCTTACCGCCGACCGTGACTTTCTCCGCCGCGATGGCTACGTAATAATCATAGAATTCATAATCGCCTGCGAAGTAGCCTGTATAAACGATCCCGTCAGAATAAAGGATCGGGCAAAGTGACTGATGTACTGCAGACTCAACATATACTTTGCCGTCCGGAGTCAGGTCCTCAGCGTCCGGCACTTCGCCTTCTTTTTTATCTCTCTCAGGCATAAGGGACCATTTATATTTGCCATCGGCGTCCTTTTCTTTAGGACGGAATACCCACATCGATTCCAGCGTGTCCTTTGATGGATCTGCGCTCACGGCCTCGATCGTACCGCCTCCTAGCGGGCAAAGATACACTTCAGTGCCGTTGGACAATTTCGCACAGGTCACTGCGGTATAGCCCCAGTTCGCGGCACCGTGGATGTCGCCCCTGCGGATCACGCTTCCCGTGTCAGGATCCAGTTCCATTATCTCTTTATATGAAGTCGTAACGATCTTTCCATCGTGGATCACCGGCGTGTTCGGAGCATAGTTCCATCCTCCCATGCCGCTTGCTGATTCGCCGAATTTCTTTGTCCATGCAGATGCGGTATATTCCGGAGATACCGTCGTCTCGAAGCTGACCACAGCGTTGTTTTCATCGTTACCGCGGTATGTATCCCAAGATGACGCATATGCCCCGCATGTCTCAGCAGCAAAAACCGCAGTGAGCATTATCAATGTCAGCATCAGTACTGCAGCCGGTCCTGCGAGCCGTGCCGCAGCCAGCTCTGTGAAGTGACCTGATACGTTCTTCCCTCTCATTTCAAACACCTCCAACGGATGTTTTCTACATTCCTGAAGTCGTATAGTATATCTCGACTTCGGATCCGACCACAGGATCCATCTTCGACATATACTGGCTCGGGCTTGTTCCGTCCACTCTGTACATCCATCCTGAACCGGCCCCGAAATCATTCAGGCCGAGTGAATCCTTGTCTTTCGGAATGGACATACCTGCTTCTTCGATCTTTTCAACAAATTCCTCAGGGATCTCGTCGATAATGCCTTTCTTCTTTATCCTGCCAAGCTCATAATACCCGTTGCCTATCTCGACCCCGGAAATGCCTTCACTCTCGTTAAGGTACCTCTTCACTACTTCTGAAAGAGGTTCGTTCTCATATATCTTCACGGATTTCTTAGGCGCCACGACTTCAATGCCCAGCGCCTCTGCCGTTATTACCACATTCAATTTACCTATCACTTCAGGCGGAGCGTCTGTCTGCGCCGTAAAGGTCCTGGTAAGGCTGCTTTTTCTTCCTTTACTGTCTACGGCGACGATCGTGACAGTATTTTTCCCGTCCTGCACTTCGCCTGTATATGTATTGGCTCCTTCCTCAAGAAGCCTCGTTCCATTCATCTTTACTGTTATCTTGTCTGCGGAGATCTTGTCGCCGTCAAAAGTCTTGGCTTTGACTTTGAATTTCTTTACTGTTCCACGTACTTTTTCTCCGTTTTTCAGACTTGTTGTTATTAGAGGAAGCTCTGATACTTCCTCTTTCTTGTCGTCTCTCTTTGGCTCCTCTTTCTTAGGAGTCTTCTTTTCCGGCTTTTTCTTCGGCTGAGGCTGTGGCTTGGTCTGCGGCCTTGGTCTGTACTGCGGTCTCTTTATAGCCGGTGTTTTGCTCTGTGCCTTACGCACAAGCATCTTATGCCTTGGATCCTGCTGGATCACTTCCTGATGCTTGACCTCTTCCTGCTTATGTTCTTTCTTTTCGTTATCGGACAGCTCGTACCCTGTCCCGTCGACCAGCCCTCTGGAGCGGCCAAGATCCATCTGACTCACTGTATCTTCCGGAACATACGAAGAACGGCTGCTCAGCGCAGCTGACGGAAGCCAGCAAAGCAGCGCCGCGGCAATTACCGCAAGTACTATGTACTTTCTCCTGTTCCCTTTCATGTGAGTCCGTTACCTCTTCGATTCATAAAACAGGGCGGCGGCGCATGCCGCCGCCCGATATGGATTTTGCTCATTTCCCGGCAATCAGGGAAACACTGTCGTCATGCAAAACTATTTAGTGATCTTTACTTTCAGTGTAGCTGTCTTTGTGCCCTTCTTGTAGTTTGCATTTCCGGCAGCTGTTAC
>CAYMBU010000009.1:12994-30865 GCA_964388765.1 uncultured Eubacterium sp. | reverse complement strand
AAGAGTGGGCTTATAGCCCCAGAGCAAACCACCCGTTTCACGGGTGGTCATGATTCCTCGTGCTTTCGCGCTCGGAACCGCATCTAAGAGATTACAATGAAAAAACAGCCTTTTTCAGGCTGTTTTCATTCGTTTTTGCAAGTTTCGTTATTCTATCTCTATACTGAATCTGAGCACATAGTCATTCTTCATCGGATAGCAGACATCCATGGAAGGACCGGGTCCGCATATGCCGGTTCCCAGTCCCTGCTGGAATGCAGAAACAGTAATATATGTTCCTGTTTTTTTCTCGTCTTCTCTGTGTCTCATATCCAGAAGTTCACGGTCACTGTAAGGCTTGATGCCAAGCTCAAACGGTCTGTCAGACGAAGTGAATTTAATAGTGTGGATCCCATCTGATACTGACGCCCATCTGGTGTCGCTTCTGTTGCCGCTTTCCTGAGGCCTTATGTTCGGCTCGGTCATATCGCTGACATTGCAGGATATATGCTCTATCTGCGTATGGTCTTTCATATCAGCATAGCTTTCACCGTTCCGTCCATAATACTCTACCTTATCGAATGAGCTTACAGTCCTGAACGCCTTGCCGAAGCGGGGGAGGAAGCCTTTCCCGCTTAAACAGTGAAGAGTGCTGGTGATATTGATTGCTGACTCAGCTTTTTTATAGGTATCAGTACAAATGAATCTGGAACCTTTACAGCTGATCTGGGTCCTGACTTCGATCGTTCCGTCTTTATTCTCAATAGATAGGACTTTCTCATTTTCAGCGATAAACGGTGCCATGGTGTTTCTGACACCGCCCATTGTCAGATCGTTATCTGTCGGAGCACGGAACAGGATAGTATATGGGTCTGAGGATGTCAGCACTGTTTGACCGGCGCTAATTACTGGCATTCCGTTGGAAACGGTCAGTTTCAGCTCGTTTGTTCCGCGGTGGATTCTAGGATGCTCGCTGAGCACGGCGCCTTCAGAAGCTGAAATGAATATCTGCTCGCGTGATGCTTCCTTCATGCTCTTCAGATTTTTGACGACCACGGTGAGCATACAGTCTTTTCCCATCGTCCTGCATGCGGCTTTATGAGAGGAAGTATCTATTGTTATGATCTTCTTCTCCAGAGGGCCAATTTCCGGCGTGAAAAGAGACGTTATCCCGTCTGACCACATGAGTTCAAGGACATATGCGGATCCGTCCGTAAACGACCTGGTGTTGAACAGCTCGAATCTGTCTCCCTCTATGTGTCTGATCCTCAGCGGCCTGTATACGAATTTTGCTGTTCTGGCACCGGAAGAGGGCGTACGGTCAGGATAAAATAAGCCGTCAACACAGAAGTTGCCGTCATGTTCCCATTCTCCGTGATCTCCGCCGTAAGTATAGCTCCCATCGTCGTGAAGCACCGCATGGTCGTTCATTTCCCATACACATCCGCCCATAAGGCTGTCATATGAGTAGATCTCTTTCCAGTAATCTTCCATACCGCCGGGCCCGACTCCCATAGCGTGCGCATATTCACACAGGAAGTAAGGCCTGTCAGTAAACTGTTTTATTCTGTACTTCTTTTCACCTATGGCATGAAGGCGTTCAGCAGGGGGATACATCTCGCTTGCCACGTCATATGCCTTGCGCTTTGTGTGTACTGCACTTTCGTAGTGGACAGGAAGTGCTGATACATCTTTCAGGTACATATACATGAGGTCTGTGTTAAAGGTGCCGCCTGCTTCGTTCCCAAGGCTCCACATGATTACCGACGGATGAGTTTTATCGCGCTGGTAAAGTGACTTGATCCTGTCTACATAGCGGCCGGCCCACTTCGGATCGTTGCTTATCCTGTTATAGCTTGGCGGTACTTTCTGGAAGACAGTGCCGTGTGTCTCCAGATCGGCTTCGTCAACTACGTATATTCCATACTCGTCGCATAGATCGAGCAGAAGCGGATCAGGAGGGTAGTGCGATGTCCTTATGGTGTCGATATTATATTCTTTGCACAGCTTCACATCTCTTTCGATCTCCTCGGGAGTCATGGTGTAGCCGTTCACAGGGCTGGTATCATGATGGTTCACGCCATGCAGCTTCACCTTTCTGCCATTTATGAGGAAAACGGTTCTCTCTATCCTCACATCACGGAATCCGGCTTTCAGCTTTACGCAGCATCCTTCAGTTTCGATATAAAGGTCGTACAGATCCGGAGTCTCAGCGGTCCATTCCTTTGCGCCGCTTATGATAAACTTTGCCACAGCTTTCCCGCCGTCTGCACTTACAGTCTGTGTCAGATCTGTTCCGTGTCCCTTTAACGTAAATGTGACTTCTGTATCAGAATATGTACGGGCTTTTACAACTGCAGAATATCCGCTTTTGTCAGACAGCTTTCTGGTATCAAAGGAGATGTCTTCTATATCAGCTGCGCCGCATATGCGAAGGAGCACATCCCTGAAAATACCGTTGTTCCTGAACATATCCTGGCATTCAAGGTATGTGCCGGTACACCATCTGTGTACGACCACGACAAGCTCGTTGTTTCCTTCCCGGATATATGGCGTGACGTCGTACTCGGCAGTATCATGTGATCCTTCTGAATAGCCGCAGAAGCTGCCGTTCATATACACGTCTGCACAGCTTGCGACTCCGAGAAATGAAATGATATACCGTAAAGATGTGTCGCTTACATTGAAAAATGTCCTGTACACGCCGGCAAAGTTATATTCTTCACCGGGATCTTTCCATCTGGGACCCGCGCCATAGTCGGCCCCGAATGTTGAAAAGACTCTTCCGGCTTTCTTTTCTTCAGGTATTACAGGAGGGTCATAAGGGAACTGATATCTGGCATTCACATAGAACGGCTTTGCATAGCCGCGGAACTGCCAGCATGACGGCACATCGATCTTATCAAAATCCGTATCATCTGTATCGAGAATATCAGGAAGTTCTGAAGGAACAGGATAAAAGCTGAAGTCCCACTTTCCGTTCAGACAGATGACCTTAGGTGAATCGTACCGCATTGAAAGCGTATCCTGCCCGTCAGCGCTCTCACGGTCAGGATATGGAATAAAGAAGCTCCTGGCCTTAAGACGGTTAACTGAAACAGTTCTGAAATCATGGTAATTGGTCTTGTTTATGTTGTATTTCATGTCAGTCTCGCCTCTGCTTTTATCAGATCAGTTTACTGCTTTTATGATATCATTTTTTGCATCTATATGAAAGAGAGCATGTCAGTGCTATAATATTACTTAAGTGACCGGCAGCAGGTGAAGCCAGCGGCTTTTGATATACATGAAGCCGGGAAAACATTCAGGAAAAGGTAGAAGATCCGCATGGATATCAACGAACAGATAACGATAGGAACAGGAAAAGTGCCGGAACCGCTCGCGGCAAGGCTGAGGCCTCAGACCATAGATGAAATGGTAGGACAGCAGCATCTTCTCGGGCAGGGTAAAGTGCTCAGAAGGATAATCGAGCAGGACAAGGTGTCTTCCATGATCTTCTGGGGTCCTCCGGGAATAGGTAAGACGACTCTCGCGAATGTCATCGCCAACCAGACTAAGGCTAAATTCATCAATTTTTCTGCAGTAACGAGCGGGATCAAGGAAATAAAAGCCGTGATGCAGGAAGCTGAGAACAGCCTGAAGTTCGGAGAGAAGACTATCCTTTTCATAGATGAGATCCACAGATTCAATAAGGCACAGCAGGATGCATTTCTTCCGTTCGTGGAGAAGGGGAGCATAGTCCTTATCGGAGCGACAACAGAAAATCCTTCATTTGAAGTAAACGGAGCTCTTCTTTCACGGTGCAAAGTGTTTATACTTAAGGCGCTTTCTGAGGATGATCTTGTGATACTTCTGAACCGTGCGATAAGTGATCCGAGGGGGTTTGGCGACCAGAAGATCGAGATCTCTGATGAGATACTTCATATGATCGGAGTATACGCGAACGGTGATGCGAGGACGGCGCTTTCCACACTCGAGATGGTGATACTGAACGGGGATTTTGACGGCGAAAAGACGACTGTTACAAAAGAGACAGTCGAGCAATGCATATCGAAGAAATCTCTTCTGTATGATAAATCAGGGGAGGAACATTATAATCTGATATCGGCGCTCCATAAATCCATGAGAAATTCAGACCCTGATGCGGCGATATACTGGCTGGCCAGGATGCTTGAAGCCGGAGAAGATCCACTGTATGTTGCGAGGCGTGTTATCAGGTTCGCGAGCGAAGACGTCGGTCTTGCAGATCCAAGAGGGCTGGAGATCGCTGTGGCAGCATATCAGGCCTGTCATTTCATCGGCATGCCGGAGTGTACCGTAAATCTGTCAGAAGCTGTAGTTTATCTGTCGCTCGCACCTAAGTCGAACGCTCTTGATGCAGGATATATGAAGGCAAGGGGAGATGCCCAGACGATGATGGCTGAACCGGTACCGCTTCATATCAGAAACGGTGTCACAAAGCTGATGAGAGAAGCAGGGTATGGTAAGGGATATCAGTATGCTCATGATTATGAGGATAAGCTGACTCCTATGAGCTGCCTGCCTGATTCACTTGCCGGCAGGGTATATTACGACCCGACTACACAGGGACTTGAAAGTAAATTTAAAGAACGCCTTGACATGATCAAGGCGTGGAAGGAAAAACATAAGAATGACTGAACTCAGCTGAGCTGTTCTTTCAGCCTGCCGACAGCGGTTTTGACCGGAGGGAGCAGGATAATGAGGAGCGTGATAAGTCCTTCAGCTCCTATGTATGTACCGTTGTAAACGATAGAATAAAGAAGCGGGCTGAGGCCTGTACCTTCAGCATATGATCCGAAGAAAACTACTCCGGAAAGTGTGGAGCAGATAAATCTGCCGGCTATTCCAGCAAGATATACACCTGGAAGGCCGGCTTTTGTATTTCTGAGCGGGCCGCCGATACCAAGTGCCGCAAAAGCGAGCGGATAGTCGATGATAAGCTGAAGCGGATGTATTACGTATGGGTTGACTATGAGATTGACCAGTCCCAGCGCTGTCCCGGCCATCACGCCGTTTCTTGTGCCGAGAAGATAGGCGCACAGAGCGATCGGGAACATCGAAAGCGGGGTCACTGTGCCTCCCTGCGGCATGCTGAACAGTTTCAGATTACTTAGAACAAAAGAAACTGCGATCAGCATAGCTGAGACAGTCAGAGACATAGTATCGACGTGTGCTGTTCTCGCGCCGGTTTTGCTGTCATCGTCATTTAAGGATTTACTTCTCGGCCTTCCCAGTATCATTATTGCCGCGAGTATCATGCATATAACGGCAACAGATACGATCTTGCCCTGAGTTGATTCAAAGAATGTCTGAAGATCTGTCATAAAAAAACCTCCTTGATCTAATAAGGAGGGGAACTCCGGTGCTCCTGCACCGTGTTTAAACGCTTCCCTACGCCGGCATTGACCGGGTCAGGTGGTAAGGGTATTACATGCGGTACGCATGATCCTCTCAGCAAAAGCTCCCCTAGCAGATATTTAATTCACTTATATTGTAATATATCGGCCGCCGTATGTCAAACTCTACGGCATGACTGTTTCATATGACTGTATCACAAGGAGCTGTCCGGAATCAAAGCTTACAGTGGCAGGTTCTTCTGTTATCTCATTGCTTACGGCAAGACTCGTATCTACCGTCAGATAATGGTCTTCAAGAGTGTATAACGTGCCTTGCAGAGTCAAGCCTGAAACAGGTCCTCCATATGCGATCAGTCCAAGATACCGGTAGTCGGCTGAAATGATATTGTATTTTCCGGGAGCCAGCATTCTTATGAAGTTGTCTCCATCCAGTATGAAGATGTCGGCTTTGCCGAGATATTTGGACATAAGACCGATATTGGCCATCGTATGATCGAAGCGGCCGCCTATTCCTCCAAGAACAGTCATGACCCCGGCTCCTCTGCTGTAAGCCAGATCACATGCAGCTTCAGTATCTGTCATATCCTTCTCATGCGGCAGAGTGATGATTTCAGGTGCAGCAGCGTCGTCATCAGGAACGACGATCTGCATTTTCTCGGCCGAATCAAAATCGCCTATTATGATATCGGGAACTATACCCAGTTCGAAGGCACGGTCAAGGCCAGCATCGCAGCAGATGATCATGTCATAAGGTGCTTCGATAAGGTCTTTCCTTATGCGTTCCGGATGGCTTATGAGTGATGTTACGATAAGAGCTGATTTCATTTCGGCAGTCCCTTTCTAAATGTTGCTTAGAGAATCAAGTATCTTCTGCATATCATCCGGTATGTCGCATTCCGCTGTCATTGTTTCACCTGTGGCAGGGTGACGGAAGATCAGCTTATAAGCATGCAGAGCCTGCCGCTTTATCATATCTGTAGCTCCCCCGTACAGTCTGTCCCCGAGCACAGGATGTCCGGTATGTGACATGTGAACACGGATCTGATGAGTTCTTCCTGTCTCAAGACGGAGTTCAACCAGAGTAAGTCCGTTATATTCTTTAGATTCGATCACACCTGAAGGCGCTGTGCTTTCCGGATCATGAGGCTCTCCGGGACCGTTATACGAGTCGGGAACGCCGAGCCTGTCTGCAGTGATGCTCCCGGGATATCTCGCGAGCACGCGGACATGAGTGACAGAAGGGCGTCCTTCACCTTCAGGCACCACGGTCCTTCCCACCTTAAGGGGATCTTCCATGCCAATCGGCAGGTCGATAGTAAGCTCATCTTCATCTATTATTCCGAGCACAATAGCCTTGTAGTACTTCTGTATCCGGTCAGTCTTCATATCTCTGACCATGGAGTCCTGTGTATGAGAATTCTTGCCAACAACAAGTATCCCGGTAGTATCCATGTCCAGCCTGTTGACGAATCTGATCTTGTAGACTTCTCCTTTATCCTGCATATATTTTGTCACTGCGTTTGCCATGGTATGGGCAGGGTGTCCCTTTGTGGGGTGCACGGTATATCCCGCAGGCTTATCGATGATAAGAAGATCGTCGTCTTCATAAACTACGTCAAAACTGATATCTTCAGGTTCAAAAGTGCTTTCTTCCTCAGGCATGAGACAGGTGATCTCATCGCCTTCCTTCAGCTTCATCCAGCCTTTCAGAGGCTCGCCGTTCAGAAGCACGCGTTCCTGTGATTTGAGCTTGGCAAAAAGCCTGGACGAGAAATCAAAATGCTTTTTCAGCATCTTTCTTATCGCCAGGTTTTCATCTTCTTTATCAACTTTTGCAGTAAATTTTCTGATCATTATGTGTTTTACAGGAATTTGCTCTTTACTTTGCTCCAGAAATCATATGTATCAAGACGGAGAAGCGAAACACTTTTTCTGGAGAGTTTCACTTTCATCTCCGTGACGTTATGATAATCGGATGAGAACCCGTCAAATTCAATGTGGATGTCCGGAGCAGGGCTGTCTTCCGGAACAAGTCCGAGCGCGCTGCCTGCCGGAAGCATTATGCTCGATGTAAACGAACGATAAGCCACAGTATTCAGAGGAGCCAGCGGTGTCACCTGAAGAAGCCTGAGCTTCGGATCGACGATGCTTCCGCCAAGTGAGTAGTTGTATGCAGTGCTTCCCGCAGGCGTAGCAACCAGTATGCCGTCTCCGGAGAATTTCTCTATGAAGCTTCCTCCGATACTCATGTTGAGGTGTATATTGCAGCCGACAGTACCTTTTACGACTACCTCATTGAGGCCTGTCTCTCTGTATCTTCTTCCGTTGGAAGTGATGAAAATGTCAACGGCTGAGA
Organism: uncultured Eubacterium sp.; assembly: GCA_964388765.1. Lineage (GTDB taxonomy): Bacteria > Bacillota > Clostridia > Peptostreptococcales > Anaerovoracaceae > Aminicella. Next base: position 23,152 of record CAYMBU010000009.1, on the reverse strand, counting down.
TGACCTGCTCCTGGTAATTGCCTTTCCTGTAATTCTCAAGGAAGGCCTTTGTCTGAGAGGGGTCTATTTCCTGGAAGAAGCCGAGATGGCCGGTGTTGATGCCAATGATCGGCGCGTCAGGAAAATCGAGCTCATGGATGAGGTTGAGAAATGTGCCGTCTCCGCCTATGCAGACGATCAGCCCGCACTCTTTCTTATCATATTCATCGATGATCTCAAATCCTTCTTCGATAAGCTCAGCGCGCACGTCTTTCTCTATACGTGCCGAGTTATCCATGCAGTTTGTTTTAATGAATACCTTTTCCATATCTACATCATGCTCCTGAATTCATGGACCAGATCTCCGAACATTCTGAGGGCTCTGTCTACAGGCTCGCGCTTTTCCATGTCAACGCCAGCGATCTTAAGCAGCTCTACAGGATAGTCGTTGCTTCCGCATTTCAGGAATTCCATATAATCCTGACGTGCTTTTTCGCCTTCTGTAAGAAGCCTGTCAGCTATGGCGTTTGCCGCAGAATATCCTGTAGCATACTGATATACGTAGAAGCTCCTGTAGAAGTGCGGTATCCTGGCCCACTCATATTGTATCATATCATCATGTGTAAGTGCCTCACCGAAATATTTTGTATTAAGGCTGTCATATTGCTCATTCATCCAATCAGCTGTAAGGCTCTCGCCGGACTCGCAGTAATCGTGAGTCAGTTTTTCGAACTCGGCGAACATGGTCTGGCGGAAGAGGGTGGTCCTGAAAGCTTCGATATACATATTAAGGATATATCTCTTCATATCGGGATCTTTCTCGTTATCAAGAAGCCATCTCATCATGAGCGTCTCGTTTACTGTGGATGCCACCTCTGCTGTGAATATGGAGTGGTCACCGTAAACAAAAGGCTGAGTGCGTCTCGTATAAAGAGAGTTCATGGAATGTCCCATCTCATGTACAACAGTGAACAGATCTTCAAGTGTGCCGTCATAATTTAGAAGAACGTAAGGCTTGCTGTCGTATGAGCCAAAGCTGTAAGCGCCGCTTGTCTTGCCCTGGTTCTCATACTTATCGATCCATCCTGACCTTATCCCTTCGTTGAATTCCTTGAGATAGTCTTCTCCAAGTACGGAGAGACCTTTCTGCGCCAGTTCTACCGCATCATCAAAAGAGACGCTTCGTTCTGGGATTTCAACGATAGGAACGTATACGTCGTACATTTTGAGCTCGTCAACACCGAGAAGTTCTTTACGCAGCGCAATATATTCGTGAAGTACGGGCAGGGCGTCGTTAACTGCCGTAATAAGATTATCGTAAACCGACTCCGGGATGTTTCCGGAGAACATTGCGGCGGCCCTGGCTGACGGATAATGTCTCGTTCTCGCCGATATTACGTCAGTTTTCACATTAGCTGAATAGTTAGCGGCAATAGTGTTGATATGACCTTTATACTGCGCGTATGTTTTCTCGTATGCTTCTTTTCTTACTGCGCGGTCATGTGATCTCATCATCGTGATATAGCTTCCGTGAGTAAGGGGAGCTTTCGTTCCATCTGATCTGGTGACTTCGCCGAATCTGATATCAGCGTCGTTAAGCATCGTGAATATGTTATCCGGCGCACCCAGAACTTCACCATAAGCGGCAAGCAGAGCTTCTTCCATTTCAGACAGTACATGAGCCTTTTCGCGCATCAGATCTCTGAGCAGATGCTCATATATCCTGAGCCGTGGTTCTTCGCTGATAAAGCTGTTTATCTTTTCTTCGGGGATGGATACTATCTCAGGAGTCATGAAGCTCGTCATTGCGGATGCTCTGGACAATGCAGCTATCGCCTTGTCATGACGGGCCTGGCTTGCCGGATCTCCGTTGTTCTCATCAAGCTTCATCCTGGCATATGTATAGAGGCGCTCAAAACTCTGATCTATCGCATCGCTTTTTATCAGCGCGTCAGCAAGATCTGAAGCTGAATTCCCGAGTCTGCCGCGGAATCCTGTAAGTGATTCGGCGCCGCGCATCGTCTCGTCAAGTGATCTCTGCCAGCTTCCTTCTTCAGGATACATTTCGTCTATAGTCCATCTGTCTTTTTCAGGTATCTCATCCCTGGTTGGGGGTGTCAATATTTCTGCCATTTGTCTCTCCCTTTAAGGCTGTTATTGTATTATTATATTAATATCTATGATTATATCACAAAATGAGTCAGGGTACGCACATGGATGACCGGAGGATAGGTTTTTTTGATTCGGGAATAGGCGGACTTACAAGTATTCCATATCTCCTGAAGCAATATCCGGACGAGCATGTCATATTCTTTGGCGATACTGCGAGGACTCCGTACGGCTCCAAGTCTGAACATGTAATAAAAAGGTTCACGATGGAGCTTGGAAACTTCATGCATGAGAGAAATGTCAAGATGATGGTTGCCGCCTGCAATACTATAAGTGCTACGGGGCTTGGCATACTTCGCGAGAAATACCCTGACATACCTGTGACAGGCGTGATAGAGCCTGCCTGTGATGTAGTCGCGAGAGACTGCGGCGCAGATGAGAGAATTGGTATTCTTGCGACCAGAGCGACAGTGGCAAGCTGTGCTTATGTAGATACGATTCATGAGAAGAAGCCGGGGATAGAGAATATATTCCAGGTGGCATGTCCTGCGTTCGTACCGCTTATTGAGGAAGGGATAATCGACAACAACATAATATATGACACGATACGGTATTATCTCGATGATTTCATGAAAGAAAACAGGATAGATACTCTCGTGCTGGGATGTACTCACTATCAGCTTATCAGAAGACAGATAGAGGAGCTGTACCCGGGTGTGAGGATCATCAGTTCCTCTGAAGAAGTTGTCTCCTCCATAGGCAAGCTGCTCAGCGAGCACGATATGCTTGCGGGCAGGAACAGCGAGGAGAATGTTTTCTACGCGAGCGATCTATCTGAAAATTTCGTTAATATGATCAAACTCCTTCTCGGCAAAGAGCAGGAGGAGCTTGATATCAGATTCAAGAGTCTGGATATTTGAGGGGTTATATGACTAAGGAAGAAATACTGGAGATAATGGATATAACAGAAGACTCAGAATTCAAGTATTTTGAAAGTCTGGCGGATCTTCTGGAGACCGATGAAGACTATGCGTCGGATGAACTGTTTGAAGTACTCAGAGAGGTAGATACAGACCTCCTTGCTGAACACGTCGGTACGTATTTTGATCAGATGCAGGATGCTGTGCCGGACGACGATGCAGAGTTCTATACACTTGTGGAGAACATGAGAAAAGAAATGACAGGCCTTGCCGAAACTTGTTCTTCAGGAGATGAGGAAGAAGACAGGGAACGTGCAGTAATGGATCTTGCGGATGAGATCGTGAGGTTCCATGAGTGGTATATAGATCCGTGTCTTGTCACTGCGGTGAGTGAGGAGACAGGAGAAAAGGACAGCCTTTCTGTGCGGGATGCTCTTTTCCGTGCAAGAGGAGAGAAGTTTACAGGCGAAGCCTACAGATATGATTTTGAAGATGCTCTGGAATATGAGCTTTCGGAATATATAATGCAGTTCAGTGATCTGATGGGAATGGTGAATTAGGTATGGCAAGATTTGATTTTCCGGATAATATCGTAAGAGTTACGGCAGGAAGCGGGAGCGAATGTCTTCTTGTATTCTCGAAAGAGAAGACAGTCCTCATGGAAGCGGGACTGTCGTACCCGCATAAGGAACTGATAAGGAACATAAGCAAAGCACTTGATGAAAGAGGAAGGTCAGGACTTGATCTTATCACGCTTTCTCATTCACATTATGACCATATCGGAGGACTTCCATACATTCTTGATGTCTGGCCTCAGGCAAAGGTAATCGCTGCAGAGAAGACTGACAGAGTATTCAGGAGCAAAGGAGCCTGTGAGACCATAAGACGTCTTTCAAGAGAAGCGGCTCTGACATTCAGTGGAGATCCGGAAGAGCCTGATACGGACAAGCTCAGAGTGGATATCATAGCAGGAGACGGTGACAGGATAGATCTTGGATCCGGACAATACATAAAGGTACTTGAGACGAAGGGACACACTGACTGTTCTCTTACATATGTATTTGAGCCTGAAAGCATCATGTTCTCTAGCGAGAGCACCGGTGTCATCAGAAATGAAAACGTAATAACTTCTGCCATCCTGAAGTCGTATGATGAAGCCGTGAGCTCAGCCAGGAAATGCATGGCGTATAAGCCGAAAGTGCTGATAACACCGCACTATGGCGTAATGAGGAAAGAAGAGAATATAAGCTTTTTCATCTGGTTTCTTATCGCTGCAACGAGGGAGAGAAACTTCATTGTCAAGACATTCGACAGGACCGGAAGCTATGAGGAGACTCTTTCAGAATACGTGGAAAGATACTGGAGCGATGAATGGCTGAACGCACAGCCAAGAGCCGCTTTCATGGAAAACGCAAAGTATACGGTGCGCAATATCCTTATAGAATCAGGGAGGAAGATAGATGGATAAGCGCTTTCTGCCTGCATTGATAGCTGTACTTGCAGTTTTTCTGGTCATTGTTTCAGTTACTGGAATAGTGGGTACATATTTTGGTAAGACAGCCGAGATCGTTCTACTGGTATTGATCGCGGCAGTACTTGTCGTTATGTTACTTATTAACAGAAACAACAATAAGGAGTGATTTTTTCCGGATGATAAGCGCGAGAAAACTTTCAAACGGAGTCAGGATAGTAATGGAGGAGATGCAGCATGTCAACTCTGTGTCCTGCGGTATCTGGGTCAAGACCGGATCCTGCGATGAAGAGAAGAAGACAGGCGGCATCTCTCACTTTGTAGAGCATATGATGTTCAAGGGAACACCTGAGAGAGACGCATTCAGGATATCCGCGGATATTGACAGGCTTGGAGCTTCAATGAACGCGTTCACCGGCAAGGAGGCTACATGCTTCTATGTCAAGGCGATGTCTGAGAATTATCTCAAAGCATGCGACGTACTCTGTGACATGCTGGAGAATGCTCTTTTTGAAAGTGAGGAAATGGACCGTGAGCGCCATGTGATCGAAGAAGAGATCAAAATGAGCAAAGACGATCCCGAGGACGTGTGTCATGATACTCTCGGTGACGGTCTTCTCAAAGGCACTCCGCTTGGAAACTCTGTAATAGGTACGGCAACGAATATCAGAAGAGTGAATCACAGGATAATGGCAGATTATGTAGAACGCCAGTATACCAGAGATTCATTCTGCGTATCAGTGGCAGGAAGATTCGATCCTGATGAGGTATGTGCCTTTTTTGAGAACAGATTCATGAACAGAGGCGCAGCCAAAGAACAGAGGAAAGAAGTAACGCCATTATATGCTCCTTTCACCAGTTCGATGACGAGAGATATCAATCAGGCTCATATCTGTCTGGGTACAGAGTCAATAACGCTTTCCGATGACAGATCATATGCATTTCAGGTACTGAACGGTATAATGGGCGGAAGCATGAGCTCAAGGCTTTTCCAGAACATAAGAGAAAAGAAAGGCCTTGCTTACACTGTCTATTCCGGCCTTGTCTCGTACAGTGCCGGCGGATACTTTGAAATATACGCGGGTGTCAGCATGAGCAATGTCGGTAAGGCAGTCGCAGGTATCAAAGAAGAACTGGACAGACTTTCGTGTGAGAGTGTCGGAGATGAAGAACTTGAATCTGCAAAAACTCAGATGAAAGCAACGTATGCGTTCAGTCAGGAAAGTACTTCTGCGAGAATGCTGGTTAACGGGAAAAACTATCTTCTCATTGGGAAATACTACACTCCTGACGAGGTGCTGGAAGGCTTTAACAGCGTGTCAGTTGAAGCAATAGATGACATAAAGGAAACCATATGTGATTTCTCCCGCTACTCGGCTGTTGTCGTAAGCGGCAGAAGAACAGATATAAAAGGGATAATGGAGAGGTCCGCAGAATGAAGATGAGGATCGTCAGCAAAAGCGGGAGAGTTCCCGGATATGCTACAGAAGGAGCAGCAGGATTCGATATCTCAGCTTTTCTTGAAGAGCCTTTTGTCCTGAAGGCCGGAGAAAGGGCGCTCATACCGACCGGTCTTTATTTTGAGGTGCCCGAAGGATACGAAGCACAGGTAAGAGCCAGGAGCGGTCTTGCGATAAAGCATGGCATAGGGCTTGTGAATGGTATAGGTACAGTCGATGCCGATTACAGAGGTGAGATAAAAGTCCCGATGATCAACTGGAGCGATGAGGATTTCGTCATTAACGATGGTGACCGCATAGCGCAGGTGATCATTACTTCATACTGTAAAGCCGAGCTTGAACTTGCAGATGAGATCTCAGAAACAGAGAGAGGCGAGGGAGGATTCGGCCATACTGGACTTTAGAGGACCGGAGAATACAGATATGTTCATAAGGGAAGATATAGAGAAACGTGAGATGGAGACGCTTTCTCCGAACGCTACGTTGTCAATTAAGTCCAGAGGGAGAGCTGAAGAAGAACCACAATGCGATTTCAGGACGGTGTTTCAGCGCGACAGAGACAGGATAATTCATTCCAAGGCGTTCAGGAGACTGATGCATAAGACGCAGGTATTCCTGTCTCCGGAAGGAGATCACTTCAGGACAAGGCTTACTCACACGCTGGAAGTGACACAGGTGGCACGGAGCATTTCAAGAGCACTGGGGCTTAACGAAGACCTGACTGAGGCGATAGCGCTTGGACATGATCTTGGACATACACCGTTCGGTCATAACGGCGAAAAGATACTTAACGAGATACATCCGGGAGGATTCAGACATAATGAACAGAGTCTCCGCGTGGTGGAAAGACTTGAGCACCACAACGGAAAACGCGGAATGAATCTTACTTTTGAAGTAAGAGATGGTATCCTTAATCATCCGGGCGACCTTAAGGCTGCTACTCCGGAAGGACTGGTAGTCAAGATAAGCGACAGGATCGCATATATAAACCATGACATAGACGACGCGATAAGGAGTGGTGTCATCTGTCAGTCAGACCTTCCCGAGAGACCGATAGAGCTTTTCGGAGCGGCACACGGCTACCGGATAAGCAATATGATAGAAAACGTCATTCGTCATTCAGATCTAACGGGAGAGATCGGTATGGATGAAGAGCACCAGGAGCAGCTCATGGTGCTCAGGAGTTTCATGTTCGAGCACGTATACCAGAGTGAGAGCGTGAAAAGGGAAGAAGAGCTGGAACGTATAGGCGTTGTGATAAGATCGCTGTACAGCCACTATATTGAATGTCCGGATGATCTGCCGGATGATCTTCTCGAGATAGCCAGAGAAGACGGGGTGAGCACGGCGGCCAAGGATTGCGTTGCCGGCATGACAGACAGATATGCGCTTACAAAATACACTGAATACTTCGGGAGGGAATAAATGCCGTTTTCGTTCTCGAATGAATCAATAGAACATCTTAAGAACAGCATCAATATCGTTGACGTTATCGGAAAGAGCGTAAAGCTGAAGAAAGCTGGAGCGAACTTCAAAGGTCTATGTCCGTTTCACAACGAGAAGACGCCTTCATTTGTAGTGTCTGAGAGCAAACAGTATTTCACATGTTTCGGATGCGGCGAAAGAGGCGACGTTATCGAGTTCGAGAAGAAGTATTACAATCTTGATTTTGGAGAAGCTGTAGAAAGACTGGCCGATGAGTACGGCATCAGGATGGAGAAAAAAGGATATGAAGACAAGCAGCGTTCCAGATCATATGAAATAAACAAGATGGCTGCCGGATGGTTCTACAGTAACTTCACCAAAGGACCTAATCCGGGCTATACATATATGAAGAACCGCGGTATATCCGATAAGACACTGAAAAAGTTCGGTATAGGATATGCTCCTGCAGGATGGACCAATCTGTATGAATATCTGAAAGGCAAGGGCGTATCAGACAAGGAGATGCAGGACCTCGGTCTTATCACTATACGCGGCGATAAGAAATATGACAGATTCAGGAACCGTGTGATGTTCCCTATAATCAATACTTCCGGCAAGGTCATAGGCTTCGGAGGAAGAGCGATAAAGCCTGAAGACAGTCCTAAATACCTGAATTCACCTGAGAGTCAGGTATTCCAGAAAAAGAACAATCTTTACAGTCTGAATTTCGCACGCCAGGCCGCGGCAAAAGATGGATTCATAATACTCGTGGAAGGGTATATGGATGTTATATCCCTGTATCAGTCAGGGATACAGAATGCAGTGGCGTCGCTTGGAACTGCGCTTACAGAGAACCAGGCGAAGCTTCTTCATAGATATACGGGAGACGTAGTGCTTTCATATGATGCAGATGCAGCAGGGAGAAAAGCCGCGAACAGAGGGATGGACATACTCAGAGCGGAGAAGTGTCGTGTCAGAGTTCTTCATGTAACTGACGGGAAGGATCCGGATGAATACGTGAAGAAATATGGTAAAGATGCATTTCTTACGCTTATAGACGGCGCTCTGCCGTTCGGTGATTATAAGCTTGAATCAGCCAAGCAGGGATTTGACCTTACCAGGGACGACGATAAGATCAGATATATCAGGAAAGCTGCGGACATCCTTTCTCTTATGGACCCGGTCGAACAGGAGCTGTATACAGCCAAGATAGCTACAGACCTCGGAGTATCGGCTGATTCAGTCATGCGCGAGATACCGGGGCCTGCCGAACAGAACCGGAGACCTGCCGCTTCTGTTGAAGAAGACGGAGAGACAGAAGAAGTCACAGCGAGAGAGAAATACCTTATCAAGATAGTTTCAATTGACCCGTCATATCTGGATAAGATAAAAGAAAACAAGGGAATATTAAGATCGGCGCTTTCAAGAAAAGTGATGAACAAAGCCTATTCACAGTATCAGAAGAGTGGAAGCACCGACATGGATCAGATAATTGACGGACTCAGCCAGGGAGACCAGGCTAAGGTCATACAGGCGCTGAGCTCCGTTGTTATAGATAAGGATCAGATCGATAATGTTTATCAGGATCTGGTCATAGACTGGAGAAAAGAAGAGCTCTACGGAAAAGAGAAAAGTATTCTGTTAAGCCTCTCGCTTGCTGATGATTCGCTTGCGGGAGAGCAGGTAAAGAAGTTCCAGGAAGAGCTTATCAGAGTCCAGAAAGAAATAAAGGATCTTAATCAGAGAAGAAGGTAACAATGAAAAAGGGAATCAAAGTCGAACCGGAAGCCGAGAAGATGGAACTGAAGGAGGAAGAGGCCGCTCTGGAAGCAGAAGCGGAAGAAGCTGCAGCTGCAGAAGAGGCGGCGGCTAAAGAAGAAAAACCAAAGAAGTCCAGAAAGAAAGCATCCGGAAAAGCGAAAGAGAAGACAGAAGCAGTAGCTGAAGCTGTAGCTGAGGAAGAAGCCGAAAAGAGCAGCCAGGATGATCTTGCAGATGATGATTATGTGGCTGAAGAAGAAATAAGTACAGATGGCATGGACAGCGAGCAGATCAGAGACATCTTCGTTGAGAAGCTTTCGCAGAGAGCATCAAGGCATAATGGTACGCTTACATACAGTGAGATGTACGAATATCTGGATTCCAGAGACCTTAACAAAAATCTTATCGACGATATCTACGACACGCTTCTTTCAAAAGGCATCGAGATCACGACAAACATCGAAGATGATGATTTTGACAGCATAATCGAAGATGACGACAGTCTGCCGGAAGATGATGAGGACGGCGTTATCATCGACGAAACAGGAGCGATCGACGTAGAGAAAACAGTACCGAAGGGCGTCGCTGTGGACGACCCGGTCAGGATGTACCTCAAGGAAATAGGGAAAGTACCTCTGCTTTCTGCTGATGAGGAGATAGAGCTTGCCAAGAGGATGGAGAACGGTGATGAAGACGCCAAGAACAGGCTGTGCGAGGCAAACCTCAGACTTGTCGTAAGTATTGCCAAGAGATATGTGGGAAGAGGGATGCTGTTCCTCGACCTTATCCAGGAAGGCAATCTTGGACTTATCAAGGCAGTAGACAAATTCGACTACAGAAAAGGATATAAGTTTTCCACATATGCCACGTGGTGGATCAGACAGGCGATAACCAGATCGATAGCAGATCAGGCCCGTACTATCCGCATCCCTGTACACATGGTAGAGACCATCAACAAGCTGACACGTATTTCAAGGCAGCTTCTGCAGAAGTATGGATGTGAGGGGACTCCGGAAGAGATCTCGAAGGAAAT
>CAYMBU010000009.1:0-12984 GCA_964388765.1 uncultured Eubacterium sp. | reverse complement strand
CGAAGAGGAAGACAGCCATCTCGGAGACTTCATTCCTGATGAGGATGTACCGGCTCCGGCTGACGCAGCTGCTTTCTCCATGCTGAAGGAACAGATCGTGGAAGTGCTTGATACACTTACTGACAGAGAGCAGAAAGTACTGAGACTCAGATTCGGACTTGACGATGGAAGGACACGTACTCTGGAGGAAGTCGGTAAAGAATTCGACGTCACCAGAGAGCGTATCAGACAGATAGAGGCGAAAGCGCTCCGCAAGCTCCGTCATCCGAGCAGGAGCAAGAAGCTGAAGGATTATCTGGAGTAGGATATGTCAGTAAGACTGAACGCCAGACTTTCGCAGATAGCGTCATATATAAAAAAAGGAGACTCAGTCTGCGATGTCGGAACAGATCACGGCTTTCTGCCGATCTGGATCAAAGAGAATGAAATGTCTGACAAGGTGATAATGTCAGATGTGAGCAGAGGGTCGCTTGACAAAGCTGTAAGGGACGCTGAAGAAGAGCTGGAGCACGACGACTTGCCTGACGCCAGGCTGGGAGACGGTCTTGATGTGCTGGAACCAGGCGAAGTGGATGACATCGTTATCGCCGGCATGGGAGGCATCCAGATAATAGATATATTGTCATGGGATATATCCAAGACTCTTACTTACAGAAGATTTATCCTGCAGCCGAGACGCGATTCTGCACTGCTGAGGAAATGGCTGTCAGTAAATGGATTTACTATAACCGACCAGACCATAGTGCCTGAGAATGGAAGATACAGTGAGATAATCTGCTGTACTTCGGAAGGAGCTTCAGCTGAAGACATAGGGCTGGCAGACCGCTGTACAGTGCAGGAGCTGTTCGACAGAGATCCGGATGGCTGGATGAAGCTTGAATATCCTGACGATCTGAGAGATCCTTCCGGTCATGGGATCGACAGGAAATATTTTCTGTCTGAGCTTGAGAAAACAGATTACATCATAGGAAACATCAAAGCCAATTCTGACGCAGGATCAGATATGCTGCGCCTGCTTAACAAGCGAAAGGAAAGACTGGAAAAGCTATGCGGAAAGAGGACCTCATAGAGACTATAGAATCATTCTGCCCGCCTGAGATGGCTGAAGACTGGGACAACACCGGGATCCAGATAGACATGGGTTATCCGGAAGTAAAGAAAGTCCTTACGGCGCTCGAGATAACTGACGCCGTTATTGATGAAGCCATGAACGCGGAGGCCGACTGGATCATAACGCATCATCCGCTTATATTCACCAGCACGTCGTCAGTTGAATATAAGGATAATACCGGAAGGTATCTGCAGCGTCTCATAAGAGCCGGGATATCTGTTTATTCCGCTCATACTTCTTTTGATAAAGCAGGAGGAGGGAATAACGACTACCTGGGAAAGCTTCTCGGGTTCGATGACGCCAGGCGTTTTGAAGACGATAACGGCTATCTAAGAAAGGCGGACCTTCCGGAGGAGAAATACTTTGGCGATCTGATCAAAGAAGCCGCGGAACGTCTGGGAGTCGATATACGCCTTTTCAGGGCAGTCGGAGATCCTGAAGCAAAGATAAGCAGAGTCGGGTGGTGTACCGGCTCTGGCGCAGAATTCATACAGAAGGCATTTGACGAAGGATGCGACCTGTATATCACAGGCGATGTGAAATATCACGACGCTCAGCTGGCTAAAGGGCTGGGCATGTGCGTTCTGGATGCAGGTCACTACGGTACAGAAAAATGCTTTACAGATAACATGGCGTCGGTACTTGGAAACAGGACCGATGTGGAAGTAATTAAATCAACAGTTGATATCAACCCGTTTTCGTGGTAGATATATTATTTTGGGCAGGCCAGACGGTCGCATGCTCCCCTGAAGGAGTATGAGGAAAGTCCGGGCTCCGCAGGGCAAGGATGCCGTGATAACGTCCGGCGTAGGTAACTATAGGGAAAGTGCAACAGAAACATACCGCCGAAACGGATCATGCCGTGGCAAGGGTGAAATGGCGAGGTAAGAGCTCACCGGCGTCTGTGGAGACACAGCGTTGTGTAAACCCCATCCGGAGCAAGGTCGGGGGACATAAGGGGGCTGCCCGTCTCCGTCCCGTAACGTGGACCGCTTGAGCGAGCAGAGATGCTTCGCCTAGATAGATGATCGTCTAATACAGAACCCGGCTTACAGACCTGCCCAAATCTTTTTTATTGAGGGATAACAGTGAAAGAAGAACATGCAGCAAAACTGAATAAGATGGGCGTGGAACCGATACCAAAGCTGCTGCTGTCGATGTCCTGGCCGGCGATCCTGTCAATGACGATCGCTGCTCTTTATAATATGGTCGACAGCATCTATGTTTCAAGAATAAGCGAGGATGCTCTGACTGCTGTATCATACATCATACCGCTGCAGTTCATTATGATCTCGCTTGCAGTAGGGACAGGAGTCGGAGTCAACTCACTGATAGCCAGAAAGCTGGGAGCACGGCGTTTCGAAGAGGCTAACAGAACTGCAGAGACGAGTCTTTTGCTGTCAGTATTCAACTGGCTTATATTTGCTTCTATCGGTATATTCCTGGCAAAGCCATTTATGGGGATATACACGGATGACGAAGTAATATTCAGCTATGCTGTTGAATACTTGAGGATCGTTACGATATTCAGCTTCTGTGCGATAACGGAGATCAATCTTGAGAAGGTGCTCCAGTCCACAGGAAACATGATAGCGCCTATGATAATCAGTCTTTCAGGGTGCGTTACAAATATCATACTTGATCCTGTCTTCATTTTCGGATACTTCGGGGTACCCAGACTGGAAGTAAAAGGTGCTGCGATAGCGACAGTCATAGGCCAGACAGTTTCTCTGATCGTTGCTGTATTCATACTTAAGACAAGGGAGCATGCCGTACAGTTCAATATGAAGGAATTCAGGCTGGACTGGGGGATAATAAGAGACATTTATTCGGTCGCTCTTCCGTCAATAGTAATGCAGTCGGTCGCATCTGTCGTGTTGATCGCGTACAACTGGATACTGTCTGCCACGCCGGTCGCAGTTGCTGTGCTTGGAGTATATGGCAAAATAGAATCATTTGTTTTCATGCCGGTGTTCGGCCTCCAGCAGGGCGCGCTTCCTCTTATGGCGTACAACTTCGGAGCGAGGAACAAAAAGAGGATGATGGATACTCTTAAGATGTCCATTCTCATCTCTCTGATCATAATAAGTATAGGCACAGCCATATTCCAGCTGGCACCGGAACTTCCTCTTTCGCTCTTTCACGCAGAAGGGGAAATGATGGAACTGGGCATAGCTGCACTCAGGGAGATAAGCCTCTGCTTCATCCCTGCTGCTATCGGAATATCGATAGGAACGACATTCCAGGCTACGGGGCACGGCGTTTACATGCTGATAGAGTCGCTTATACGTCAGGTCGTGGGAGTACTACCTCTGGCTTATTTCCTGTATAATTTTTATGGACCGAAATACACATTTTACTCATATCCGCTCGCAGAGATACTCGGAATGATATTCGGAGCGGTGCTTTTTGTTTATCTGTATAACAAAGAAATCAAAAATCTTGACAAGGTGGAAACATGCGATTAGGTATTGACGTAGGATCTACAACTGTAAAACTGGTACTCATGGATGAGAACGGACAGGTCATATATTCCAGATATGAAAGACATATGTCCAACGTCTTTGAGAAAGTTAAAGAAATGCTCCATAACCTTTTTGATGAGCAGGGTGACATAGTCATCCGTACCGTCATAACAGGTTCCGGCGGGCTTTCGCTTGCCAAGATGCTGGGGATACACTTTGAACAGGAAGTCATAGCCTGCAGCAAGGCGGTTGAGACTCTGATCCCGGAAACAGACGTCGTGATAGAGCTCGGCGGTGAAGATGCCAAGATAACGTTCTATGGTTCGACGATAGAGCAGAGGATGAACGGGACATGTGCGGGAGGAACAGGCGCTTTCATCGACCAGATGGCCATACTGCTGAATACCGACGCAAACGGCCTGAATGAGGCCGCCAAGGATTACAAGATCATATATCCTATCGCTGCAAGATGCGGAGTATTCGCCAAAACAGACATACAGCCGCTGATAAACGACGGCGCGGCTACACCAGACCTTGCAGTGTCTATATATCAGGCTGTCGTGAACCAGACTATAAGCGGACTGGCATGCGGACATGTCATCAAAGGCAAGGTGGCGTTCCTCGGCGGGCCGCTTACTTATATGTCTGAGCTGAGAAAACGATTTATCGAGACTCTTGCGCTGAAGGATGAAGACATAATATTCCCTGAGAATTCAAAATATTTTGTCGCGATCGGAGCCGCTATGCTTGCTGTGAACAGAAGCGAACACTGGCTTTCTGATATCGTGAGAAGGATCGATTGTTCAAGTCCGGCAGAGATGTCGGACACTAAACATGTCGAGCCTTTGTTCAGAGACCGTGACGAATATCTCAGGTTCAAGGCGCGTCATGACAAGGCAAAGATCAGAAGAAAGCCAATCGAGAAGGTATCAGGCCGTACATACCTCGGCGTCGACGCCGGATCTACAACAACAAAGGCCACGCTTATAGATGACAATAAAAATCTTCTGTATTCTTTCTACAGGAATAACGAAGGGGACCCTGCCGAGGCAGTAAGAATGATGCTGAAGGAACTATACACGAAGCTCCCCAAGACAGCATACATAGCGAATACATGCGTGACCGGATACGGAGAAGGACTGATCAAAGCCGCATTTAAAGCAGATATGGGCGAGATAGAGACTATGGCTCACTATAAAGCGGCATCAGAATTCAAAGAAGGCGTAGATTTCATCCTCGATATCGGCGGCCAGGACATGAAATGCATGAAGATAAAGGACGGAGCCATTTACAACATCATGCTGAACGAGGCATGTTCGGCAGGATGCGGCTCATTCCTTGAGACATACGCGAGGTCTGTAAACCTTGATACGAACGCTTTCGCCGAAGAAGCACTATTCTCAGAGAATCCTGTAGACCTTGGGACAAGATGCACGGTATTCATGAACTCAAAGGTGAAACAGGCACAGAAGGAAGGCGCGACTATCGGAGATATATCCGCAGGACTTTCATATTCTGTAATAAAGAACGCGTTGTATAAAGTGATCAAGCTCCGTAATCCTGATGAGACGGGAGACAAAGTCGTAGTGCAGGGCGGCACGTTCATGAACGACGCTGTTCTGAGAGCGATCGAGATCATTATCGGAAAAGAAGTGGTACGGCCTGACATAGCGGGGCTGATGGGTGCGTACGGATGCTCTCTTATAGCTAAAGACAATTATGTTGAAGGCACAAGGTCATCTGTTATCTCAGGCAAAGAGCTGGAGGATTTCCACGTAGAGCATCAGAACGGAAGATGCAAGCGATGCGAGAATCAGTGCATACTTACGATAAACAGATTTGCAGACGGATCGAGATTCATAACAGGCAACAGGTGTGAGAGAGGAGCAGGGGGCACTGTAAACAAGTCCGAGCTCCCTAATCTATATGACTACAAGTTCAACCGACTGTTCGGATACAAGCCGCTCAGCGAAGAAGATGCTAGGAGAGGAACGGTCGCCATACCGAGAGTTCTGAATATGTATGAAGACTATCCTTTCTGGTTCACGTTCTTTACGGATCTTGGATTCAGAGTGGTTCTTTCGCCGGCATCGAACAAATCGATATATTCGGAGGGACTGGAGACTATCTCATCAGATACGGCGTGCTATCCGGCCAAGCTTGTTCACGGACACGTGAAATGGCTCGTTGATCAGGGATATAAGATGATATTCTATCCGAGCCTGAACTTTGAGCGTGTGGAGGACAGAAATGCCGGAAACCACTATAACTGTCCTATCGTGGCGACATACCCTGAAGTGATCGCGAACAACATGGATGACCTCTTTGAAGAACAGATGGTGAGGTTCATTCATCCGTTCCTTCCGTATGACGACGATGAAAGGCTCATCCGTGAGCTGTCCAGAACGTTCACTGAGAGGTACCACATACATAAGAGTGAGATAGCAGGCGCAGTAATGCATGCGCGCGAAGAGCAGACAACGTTCAAGAACGATATAAAGAAACAGGGAGAGTATGCTCTTAAATATGCTAAGGATAACAACAAGAAATGCGTGGTGCTCGCAGGCCGTCCATATCATCTTGACCCGGAGATAAATCA
Organism: uncultured Eubacterium sp.; assembly: GCA_964388765.1. Classification (GTDB taxonomy): domain Bacteria; phylum Bacillota; class Clostridia; order Peptostreptococcales; family Anaerovoracaceae; genus Aminicella. Next base: position 6,809 of record CAYMBU010000009.1, on the reverse strand, counting down.
TGGCATAGACAGGCTGATAAGCTCATTCGGGCTGATCGTTCTGACTGAGGATTCGGTAGCGCACCTTGCCGATCTTCCAAGACCTATCCGAGTGCTCGACCAGTGGGTATTCCACTCAAGACTGTATAAAGCTGCGGCTTTTGCAGGCACAAGACAGGATGTGGAGCTCGTACAGCTGAATTCATTCGGTTGCGGGCTTGATGCTGTAACGACAGATCAGGTAGAAGAAATATGCAGATGCAACAACAAGCTTTATACGGTGATCAAGATAGACGAAGTGTCCAACCTTGGCTCTGCCAAGATAAGGATAAGATCACTCAAAGCGGCAATGGACGAGCGTGAGAAGAATGGTATAGTTTCGAGTCCGGACTACAAGGGATTCAAGCGGAAGCTTTTTACTAAGGAGATGAAGGATACATATACGCTTCTTATTCCTCAGATGGCTCCGATACACTTCAATTATCTGAAAGACGTCATAACCTCGTATGGATATAATGTCTCGCTTCTTCCGCCTGTCGATACCAATTCGGTAGATGAAGGCCTTAAATATGTGAATAACGATGCCTGTTATCCTACTATCGTGACTCTTGGGCAGATAATATCGGCTCTTAAGTCAGGTAAATATGACCTTGACAAGACTGCTGTCTTCATGTCGCAGACAGGAGGCGGTTGCAGAGCCAGTAACTATATAGCTCTTCTGAGAAAAGCACTGAGGGATCTTCATATGGAACAGATACCGGTCGTTTCGTTCAACGCAGGCGGACTGGAGCAGAACCCGGGATTCAGGATCACGCCGATGATGGCGATGGGTCTTGCTATCGGAGTCATATATGGAGACCTTGCGATGCGTGTGCTTTATGCCACAAGACCTTATGAGAAGAACAAAGGCGAATCAGAGCGTCTTCTTGACAGCTGGCACGACAGGATAGTCCATAATATGCTGCACTTCAGCAAAAAGATATTCGTGAAGAATGTCAACGGCATAGTTGAGGACTTTGATAAGATAGAGCGGGTAGATGTGAAGAAGCCCCGGGTAGGCGTAGTAGGGGAGATACTTGTAAAGTATCATCCGAACGCCAACAACAACATTGTGGATACTATTGAGGAGGAAGGCGGAGAAGCAGTAGTTCTGGATCTTCTGGATTTCTTCCTGTACGGTATGTACAACAAGAAGTTCAATTACGAGCACCTCTCAGGCACCTGGAAGGAAATGAAAGCGAACGAGATGGTCATGAAGCTCGTGGAATGGATGAGAGATCCGGTAAGAGAGGCGTTGGAGAAGAGTAAGCATTTCGACCCGCCTGCAAGGATAGAACATACTGCTGAAGCGGCAGAAAGCGTACTTTCAATAGGGAACCAGTGCGGAGAAGGATGGCTGCTTACAGGAGAAATGGTTGAGCTGATGCACAGCGGAGTGGAGAATATAGTATGTCTTCAGCCTTTTGCATGCCTGCCTAACCATGTAACAGGGAAGGGCATGATGAAAGCCATCAGAAAACAGAATCCAAAGGCAAACATAGTCGCTATCGATTACGACCCGGGGGCGAGCAACGTCAACCAGCTGAACAGGATCAAGCTTATGATGAGCACTGCCCATAAGAACATGGAAGATGAAGAGAAAAAACATGAAAGCTGATTTGTTGTCAGACTGATAATGTTGTTGTATAATAAGATGAATTCGGATAGAATATATTCGTTTGAATAAATTATATAAATATCAAGGAGGAAGCCCATGGGAAGACATGGTACTATTGCAGGAAGAAAGGCTGCTCAGGATTCCAAGAGAGCGGCATTGTTTACTAAATACGCCAAGACTATTACAGTAGCGGCGAAAGACGGAGGAGATCCTGAATATAACGCAGGACTGAGAACAGCCATAGAAAAGGCTAAAGCTATCGGTATGCCTAACGATAACATTACAAGAGCTATCAAGAAGGGTACCGGCGAGCTGGGCGGCGTTTCATACGAAGAGCTTACATTTGAAGGATACGGAGCCGGCGGAGTCGCGATGATCGTAGAATGCCTTACGGATAATACGAACAGAACAACGTCAGCTGTACGTTCACTGTTTGATAAGCACGGCGGAAATCTGGGTACTCCTGGATGTGTATCATATATGTTCACCAGAAAAGGCGTGATCATTATCGAGAAGACTGACGACATCGATGAGGACGAGCTTATGGAAGCAGCTCTTGATGCCGGTGCTGACGACATGGAAACACTGGAAGACAGCTTTGAGATCACTACAGATCCATCTGCTTACAATGATGTGGACCAGGCTCTGAGACAGGCCGGATATGAACTGATCAGTTCAGAGATCGAGCAGGTACCTTCAGTTGAAAGCACACCTGATGAGAAAGACCTCCGCAAGCTGAAGAAGCTGGTCGATATTCTTGAAGAGAACGACGACGTTCAGAACGTACACACGAACTGCGCTGTGGATCTTGAAGAGATAGAGCTCTGATCATAACTATATTTTAAAGATTTAATGCCTGGAACATGCGTTAAGGACTGTTAATTGAACCTACAGCTTTTTAAAGGGAATCCGGGGTTCGGCCTGTGATGCAAAGCCTCCTCAGAGTGGACTGCTGAAACGGCTGACAGGGTACCCACCTATCGGGAAGATAGGAATCAGTTAGGTCCTGACGGTGCACCGGGTATTTTTTTGAAAGAGAAAGTCATGAAAGATACTTTTGTAATTATCGACGGAAACAGCCTGATGAACAGGGCGTATTATGCGATGCAGCGTCCGATGATAACACGCGACGGCGTATATACCCAGGGAATATTCGGATTCCTCAACATGTTGAATAAGATCATTACCGAGGAAGAGCCGGAATATATTGCTGTCGCCTGGGACAGGAAGACGCCTACTTTCAGGCATCTTGAATATAAGGATTACAAGGCCGGAAGACGCAAGATGCCGCCTGAGCTGGCAATGGAGTTCCCTCTGATCAAGGAGATCCTTGCGGCTATGAATATCGAACAGCTTGAGATCGATGGATTTGAGGCTGACGACATCATAGGCACTCTCGCGAAGGAAAGCGAAGAGAAGGGGCTGGAACCACTGATAATAACAGGTGATAAAGATGCGCTGCAGCTTGCCTCTGACAAGACTAAGGTCATGATCACCAGAAAAGGTATAACCGAATTCGATCTTTATGACCGTGATAAGATGCTGGAGAAATATGAGCTTACTCCTGAGCAGTTCATAGATCTGAAGGGCCTTATGGGAGACCAGTCGGATAATATCCCGGGGATCCCCGGAGTAGGCGAGAAGACTGGAATAAAGCTCCTGAAAGAATTCGGCAGCGTGGCAGAGCTTCTGGCAAGGACTGATGAGATCAAGCCGGAGAAGCTGAAGCAGAAGGTAGAGGATAATGCTGCGCTTGCTTCGATGAGCAGGCGTCTTGCCACGATTATAACAAATGTACCTGTAGAATATGATCTTGATGACTGCAGGTTAAGAAAACCGGATACAGATAAGCTTGTAAGCCTGTATTCGAAGCTTGAGCTTAACAGTTTTCTGCGGAAACTCCATGTTGAGCCGGAACAGCAGAGCATGTCAGGAATCAATGATGACAGAGATTCAATTAAAAAGACTGTTATTACAGACGGTGATCTTTCGGTAATAGATTTTCCTGACGGCAGTGAGATATATCTGCACATATTCGGAGACAATAATCATGTCGAAGAGCCTGTGATATATGGCTACGCGCTTCTTTCGGGAGACAGATATTTCTATATAAGGTCTGACGGAGAGGCAGCCGACAGAGAAATGGCAGGGCTTCTTGAAAAGAAGAAATACAGGATATGCGGCCACTCGCTCTCTGCTGAAGCATATATGCTTATAAGAAAAGGCATAGGTACGTTCGAAGCCGCATATGACAGTGAGATAGCTGAATATATGCTGGATCCGTCCAAAAGCAGTTACGACATTAAAATACTCGCTCTGGAGAAGCTAAGGTTCGAAATGGAATCTGATAAAGAATTCGGCAAGAAAGTCGAACAGACTGATCTCTTCGGACAGAACGACGCATCGTACGCAGACCGTGGGCTCGATCTGTTATGGGTATCGAGAGCTCTTGCAGAGTGCCAGAAACCTGAGCTTAAAGAACACGGACTTGAGAAAGTATACTATGAGCTTGAGCTCCCGCTTATCGAGATCCTTGCGTCAATGGAAGCACAGGGAGTCCTTGTAGACAAGAGCATGCTCACGGAGATCGGTGCTGAACTCACTGAAGAAGCGAGCAGGATAGAGAAAGCGATATATGAGCTTGCAGGTGAGGAGTTCAACATCAATTCACCTATGCAGCTTGGCGTTATACTGTTTGAAAAACTGGGACTTCCGGCCGGGAAGAAGACCAAGAAGGGCTACAGCACAAGTGCTGATATACTCGAGAAAATACAGGACAGACACGAGATCGTACCTCTTATACTTCAGTACAGGACCGTCACTAAGCTGTCCAGCACATATGTCGAGGGACTGAAGCCTCTTATCGGGCATGACGGCAGGATACACTGCCATTACCAGCAGACTGTTGCAGCTACAGGAAGACTTTCTTGTACGGAGCCTAATCTGCAGAATATACCGGTCAGGCAGGCTCTCGGCAGAACGCTGAGAAAGGCTTTTGTTGCAGGAGAAGGGCATGTGTTCGTCGGCGCCGACTATTCACAGATAGAGCTCAGACTCATGGCGCACCTTTCTGGCGATGAAAACCTGATATCAGCGTTTAATAATGAAGAAGACATTCACAGAAAGACGGCTTCGCGTGTGTTCAACATCGACTATGATAAAGTCACAAAAGAAGACAGAAGCCGCGCCAAAGCAGTAAACTTCGGGATCATATACGGTATGAGCGGTTTCGGCCTGGCGCAGGATATACATGTGTCAAGAAAGCAGGCAGAAGAGTACATCAACGACTATTTTGCGAAGCATCCTGCTGTTAAACAATATCTCGACAACAGTGTGAAGTTTGCCAAAGACAGGCACTACAGCGAGACGATACTCGGCAGGAGACGTTATATCAATGAGATAAGCTCTCCTAACTATATGACAAGGCAGCTTGGCGAGAGACTGGCGATGAACAGTCCTATCCAGGGCTCTGCGGCCGATATCATAAAAATAGCGATGAGAGATGTCTACAATGAAATCAAAGAGCGTGGCTTTAAGTCAAGGCTTGTACTGCAGATCCATGACGAGCTTATCATAGAAACTGCAATTGATGAAAAGGACGATATTGAGGAGCTTCTCAGGAGAAATATGGAAGGCGCAATGGATCTTTCGGTGAAGCTAACTTGTGATATGAACAGCGCGGATAACTGGTATGATCTGAAATAAGGTGGCAGTATGAGAGTGATCGGAATAACAGGCGGTATAGGATCCGGCAAATCAACAGTGTCGGGATATATACGCAGTCTCGGCTTTGATGTTATCGATGCTGACGGCATAGCGAGAGATCTGGCATGTAATAAAGATGTAATGTCTGAGATACATGACTTTTTCGGCGATGCGGTGTTCTGCAGCGACGGATCGCTTGACAGAAAACGGATGGCAGAGATCGTTTTCTCTGACATAATGAAAAGGGAACTGCTTGAAAATATAATCACGAGCAGAGTTGTATCCGATGTCACAAAGATCCTGGCAGAATACAGAAACGGGCAGAGGAAAACGGATAAAGACATGGTATTCCTGGACGCTCCTACATTGTTTGAGACGGGTGCGGACAGGCTTGTCGACGAAGTCTGGGTAGTACTTTGCGACGTGGAGAAGAGGATTGAGAGAGCAGGTGAAAGGGACCATGCAACTGTTGATGAGATAGGATCCAGGATCGCTTCGCAGATGCCAGATGATGAGCGGGCAGAGAAGGCGGATGAGATCATAGTTAACAACAGCTCTGTTGATGATCTGTACAGAGAACTGGATAAACTGATCGCAGAAAAGCAGCAGAATTAGGTAAAAAGCTGTTTGACAAATCAAAACAGATGTTGTATATTAATAAAGCACGTTACGTAATGATGTGCGGCTGTGGCGGAATGGCAGACGCGCATGCTTGAGGGGCATGTGGGCAACCGTGCTGGTTCGAGTCCAGTCAGCCGCACCATTAATTTTTTTTGCCGGCGTGATGGAATTGGCAGACGTGCAGGATTCAAAATCCTGTGGTGGCGACACCGTGTGGGTTCGAACCCCACCGCCGGCACCATGAATGAATAGAGATACTTTATTTCGGAGGTAAACATATGAATTCGAGTGAGCTTATGCAGGTAATGCCATCAGTTCTCATGCTCGTTGTATTTATGGGACTGATGTATTTTCTTCTGATCAGGCCTCAGCGTAAGAAGGAGAAAGAGATCAGTGAGATGAGGGCAAGCCTTGGCGTTGGCGATGAAGTGGTAACTATCGGCGGCATCATTGGTAAAGTCGTGAAGGTCGGCGAGGAAGAGCTTGTCATACAGGTAGGATCAGACAAGACCAAGATCCTTGTAAAGAAATGGTCTATTTCTGCGATAGAGAGAAAATCCGGAGCCAAGATGATAAAGAAGGCTCCTGCTCAGGAAGAAGCACCTGAAGAAGAGCAGAAAAAGAAGACTCCTAAACGCCTGAAAAAGGAGAAAAAGGACAGCGAAGAGAAGACAGAAGAAGCTGAATAGTCTGTCAATTTAATGCCTGAAAAAATACATGGAAAGCTTTGCGTGAATAATGTCTCGCAAAGCTTTCTTTTTTGTTATTTTTTCAACGATAACAGCGTTTTTTTCTTGATGAATACAATATATTGTAGTAAAATAATACTATCTATATATATGCAATT
>CAYMBU010000008.1:0-31829 GCA_964388765.1 uncultured Eubacterium sp. | reverse complement strand
TGACAATAGGTTATATTAGTTATATGCAATTTTTGTTTTTTATCTTTAGTTATAATTTGCATTTATTACTATCCGGTCCTGTCTCCATGATGCTTGTCGGATCCAGCTGCACTCCGTTCTTATAGTTGTCGAGAGCTGCTTTGATAGCCTCTTCCGCAAGTACTGAACAGTGCATCTTGTAATCAGGAAGTCCGTCAAGAGCTTCAGCTACGGCTTTGTTCGTGAGTTCCATCGCCTCTTCGACCGGCTTGCCCTTTATGAGTTCTGTCGCCATGGAGCTTGACGCTCTCGCGCTGCCGCAGCCGAATGTCTCGAACTTCACGTCTTTGATGACATCGTCCTCGATCTTAAGATACATCTTCATGATGTCGCCGCACTTGGCGTTGCCGACTTCGCCGATGCCGTTCGCATCCTCTATCGATCCCACATTCCTCGGATGAAGGAAATGGTCCATAACTTTCTCACTGTATAATGACATTCCATGCTCCTTTCTATAATATGAACTGACGCTTGCCTGCTACGAGCTCTTTCCATACCGGTGAAAAGCTCCTCAGGTATTCGATCACATCTTTTACCGACTCTATGATATAGTCCACCTGCTCTTCTGTGATATCCTCGCCGAGGGTGAGTCTGAGCGAGCCGTGTGCCACGTCGTGCACACGCCCTATCGCAAGAAGAACATGGCTCGGGTCCAGCGAACCTGAAGTACACGCGCTCCCTGACGACGCCTGGATGCCCTTCTCGTCCAGGAGCAGGAGTATCGATTCACCTTCCACCCCCTCAAAGCAGAAGTTTGCGTTTCCGGGGAGCCTTGATACCTGGTCGCCGTTCAGGGCTGAATGCGGTATCTCAAGAAGTCCTTTGATCAGCCTGTCCCGCATCGCGGTCAGTTTCTTCCGGTTATCCCCCATCGCCGCGGCTTCTTCTTTCAGCGCGGCCGCCATTCCGGCGATCGCTGGCACGTTCTCGGTACCGGCGCGCTTCCCGCGTTCCTGCGCTCCGCCTTCGATCAGGTTCGTGAGCTTTATCCCTTTCTTCACATACAGGAATCCGGATCCCTTCGGTCCGTGGAACTTATGGCCGGACGCCGAAAGCATATCTATGTTGTCTTTCTCGACGTCGATAGGTATGTGGCCGACCGCCTGTACTGCGTCGGTGTGAAAGATCACGCCGCGTTTCCTGCAGATCGCTCCTATCTCTCTTATCGGCTGTATCGTCCCTATCTCATTGTTCGCGGTCATGATCGTCACGAGGCATGTATCGTCTCTGATCGCCGCATCGACCTCTTCAGGTTTGACTATCCCGCTCTCATGTACGTCCAGAAGCGTCACATCAAAGCCCTCTTCCTCCAGTCTCTTTAAAGTATGCAGTACGGCGTGGTGCTCAAAAGCCGTTGAAATGATATGCATCTTTCCGTTTTTCCTGCCGGTCTCGGCTGCGGATCTGATCGCCTGATTGTCGGCCTCACTCCCGCCTGATGTGAATGTTATCTCTTTTGGCGAGGCGTTGATCACTGCCGCGATATCTTCTCTCGCCTGCTCTATCACTTCTTTGGCTCTCTGACCGGTCCTGTACAGTGTAGACGGGTTGCCGAAGATCTCCTCCATACACGGGAGCATGGCGTCGATCGCTGTCTGACTCATCTTAGTCGTCGCTGCGTTGTCTGCGTAAATGTTCATCTGTTCTCCTTCCTTTGTCTGATATGTAAGTGTTTTTCTGTATCTGTTTTATGTGGCGCTGCATGTCTGTAAAAGGCTACATGTTCGCGTAATCCAGGAACAAAGCCCTGGTCCTCTCTTCGTCTTCGAAGTATTCGTTCTCGTGCGGGACGCCTCTGTATATCAGCTGTCAACTCATGTATACCATCAGAGTATTGACAGGCAGTTCTTCCCAGCCTTCCGGCGATACCGCCTCCAGTGGCTTTGATGAGACCGTCGCGATACCGCTCGCACTCAGGGCTTTCAGGCTCCCTCGGTAGTTCGTGTGCGCATAGAGGAACTGGCCTTCGCTAAGCAGGATGTTCACTTTATTGTCGTCCGTTATGTCCTTTATGACCTTTTCGATCACGCTGATCTTCTCGTCTGTAGTGAGGGCGGCTGTATTGCTTTGCGGATCTTCGCTGCTCTGTCTGCTTATGGTCTGCGCATCGCTGCCCCTCCTGCTGCTGCTCAGTTTCTTGTTCAGGCTGTCGATGAGATACATCAGTATCCTTTCACTGTCGGTCTCGCCTGTCTGCGTATGGACATAGCCGGAAAGCGCATCGCTGCCGAATATCGTCCCATTGTGCGCCAGAACCCATTCCGTGCCCGATCTGTCCTTCATTACGAACGGATGGCTGTTCTCCATCGTGACCTGGCCTTTCGTCGCGAGTCTTATGTGGGCGATCAGGAGATCTGTATCCGGCGCAGCCTCAGCAAAAGCCTCTGCTTTTCTGCTTATAATCGCTGACAGGGGTTCCTTTACTATCTCAGCTCTGCCTTTGCCGAAAAGTGCTGTGCCCCATCCGTGCGGATTGTCCGCCGCATGCGAAAAGAACTCTTTAAGCATCAGAGACGGCCTGACCTTTTCTTTACTTGACAGTCCAAACAGTTCACACATTTCCGGATACCAACAAAGCCAGCATTAACTAAAACTGATATTTATATACTATTCTTAATTACCTACTATGTCAATAGGTTTATATTGTCGGGGTGCGTTTTGGAAGATCGGCTAAAGTTATACATTATTTCGCCTTTTTCGGCTGGATTATGTATAACTCTTTTCAAGAGATGCTTAATAGTCACGTCTAAACGCTGCAAAATCTGGTGTTAATTTGGTCATTTTGTTAAAAATGTCTTTGATCCGAAACACTTTTATCAAAATCCACTGCTTTCGGGATGAATGATCAACAAGCGTTATACATAAACGGCGCTGAAAAAAGTAATTTATGTATAAAAATGCTCAACTTCAAAAAACGGCTTTCGGAAGAATGTTGTTGTACATTTCAATTACACTGCTATATAATATGAATTACAAAAGTATCTGCCGGCCAGAGTCATGGATCAGGTGCCGGCCGTATATGAACAGGAAGTGATATCGTGATCTCAACAAGAGGAAGATATGCGCTGCGCGTCATGATAGACCTTGCTGAAAACACAGACGGTCATTATATCGCGCTTAAGGATGTTGCAGAAAGGCAGGGGATATCCAAAAAATATCTGGAGATAATCGTAAAAGATCTCGTTGCGTCCGGAATGATCGTCGGAACACGCGGAAAGAGCGGCGGATATAAGCTGTGCAGAAAACCTGAAGAGTACACCGTTCAGGAGATACTGGATGCGACCGAGGGACCTCTCGCGGCCGTAGCCTGCCTGTCAAAAGACGCCGTCGAATGCCCGAGGTCGGCTGACTGCAAGACCCTGCCGATGTGGAAGGAATATGATGAACTCACAAGAGATTTCTTCAGCGGTAAGAAACTGAGCGACCTTATATGACGGTCTCCGGCCGGCAAAATGATGTAGTTATCAACAGTTATCAGAAAACAAAAGAACGCAGACGGACGATCGTCTGCGTTCTTTATTTCTACTTTTCTGCGGACGCTTATCTGCACCGCACCGGTTTCACTGTCCGGCTCTCTTTATACGAGGCCTCCCATGTTGGTCATTCCGCCCATTCCCTGAGGAGCTCCGTTTGTTGCAGCTGACTCTACTTCGTCGATATCATAGATACCTGACTCTGTTGTGAGGAGCATGGCTGATGCTGAAGCAGCGTTCTGAAGAGCTGATCTTGTAACCTTTGCAGGGTCTACGATACCTGATGCGATCATATCTTCATACTGCTCTGTAGCAGCGTTGAATCCATAGCCTTCCTTGGCTCTCTTTACTTCTGCTACGACAACGCTTCCCTCAAGACCTGCGTTCTCAGCGATCTGCCTGATAGGCTCTTCGAGAGCTCTTTCAATGATCTGAGCGCCTGTCTTCTCGTCACCTTCCAGTGTCTCAACATACTTGTGGACCTGAGGAATGATGCTTACGAGAGCAACTCCGCCTCCGGATACGATACCTTCCTGAACAGCAGCCTTGGTCGCGTTCAGAGCATCTTCGATCCTGAGCTTTCTTTCCTTCAGCTCTGTCTCTGTAGCAGCTCCTGCCTTGATGACAGCAACTCCGCCTGCGAGCTTGGCAAGTCTCTCTTCCAGCTTCTCTCTGTCGTAATCCATCTTGGCGTTCTCGATCTCTGCTCTGACTGTAGCGATACGAGTCTTGATCTCTGCAGGATCTCCTGCGCCGTTTACGATAGTTGTATGATCCTTGTCGACTCTGACTGTCTGAGCTCTTCCGAGCATATCCAGTGTAGCGTCCTTAAGGTCAACTCCGAGTTCTGAGCTGATGACCTGACCGCCTGTCATGATGGCGATATCCTGCATCATAGCCTTACGTCTGTCACCGAACAGAGGAGCCTTGACAGCTACTACGTCGAGTGTTCCACGCAGCTTGTTTACTACGAGTGTTGCAAGAGCTTCAGCTTCTACGTCGTCAGCGATGATGAGGAGCTTCTTGCCTGACTTCATGATCTGTTCAAGCAGTGGGATAAGTTCCTGGATGTTGCTGATCTTATTGTCTGTCATGAGGATGTAAGCATTCTCCATGACTGTTTCCATCTTATCTGTATCAGTTACCATGTATGGTGAAAGGAATCCTCTGTCGATCTGGAGTCCTTCTACTACGTCGAGAGTAGTTCCAAGTGATTTGGACTCTTCTACAGTGATGACTCCGTCATGTCCGACTTTGTCCATGGCCTCAGCGATCAGTGCGCCGATCTCAGGGTCGCTGCAGGAAACTGTACCTACCTGCTCGATAGCTTCCTTGGTCTCGATCGGCTTAGCGATCTCTTTGATAGCGTCTACTGCTACATCTACAGCTCCCTGGATACCCTTCTTCAGTACCATCGGGTTAGCTCCTGCCGCAACGTTCTTGAAACCTTCTCTGATGATCTCCTGTGCAAGCAGTGTAGCTGTTGTTGTTCCGTCACCTGCGACGTCGTTTGTCTTGGTGGCTACTTCCTTTACGAGCTGAGCTCCCATGTTCTCAACTACGTCAGGAAGATATACTTCCTTGGCGATCGTAACACCGTCGTTAGTGATCAGCGGTGCTCCGAAAGGCTTATTGATAAGTACGTTTCTTCCCTTAGGTCCAAGTGTGATCTTAACTGTGTTAGCAAGTTTATCTACGCCGGCCTGAAGCTTTCTTCTTGCCTCTTCGCCATATACGATATCTTTCGATTTTGCCATTTCCTTTTCCTCCTATATGTTATTCCATAACCGCCAGGATATCTGACTGATTCATCAAAGTATATGTCTCGCCGTCGACATCGATGTCTGTGCCGCCGAACTGTGAGAAGATGACTTACTCGCCCGGATTGAGCTCCATCGGCTCATCCTTGGTTCCGTTTCCAACAGCGATGATCTCTGCCTGCTGTGGAGCCTTCTTGTTGGCGTTCGTCAGGATGAAGCCTGCGTCTGTCGTCTCTTCAACTTCGATCTTCTTGATCAGTACTCTGCTTCCAAGTGGTCTGATTCCTACACTCATTTCATTACCTCCTACTATTAGAAATATGTGCATTATATCCGGCAACCCGCCAGACATAATGACAGGAGCACGTCACTCTCCTGCCCATGCACAGATTACCAGCTTTACCCTTGTTAGCACTCATTGAGCACGAGTGCCAACCATCATTTATATTCTATCACGGATGCCGCATATGTCAACAGGTTTTTACGTGTTTTTACAGGTCAAGCTTCAGATCGTTTTCTTTGATCATGCCCGTTTTTCTCATGACTTCGCATATCGCGGTCGAGATCACAGCCGGCAGTATGAAACAGATCAGGATGAGCCCTGCCCAGTCCATCGGCGTGATCGCCGCTTTTGCACCTGACGCTACGTCAGCGACCCAGCCGGAATAGACTCCTATCTGTCCAACGAGCCCGCACGTGCCCATACCTGAAGCGACCGCGGCTCCGTTCATTTGCATTTTGAAGATGCATGTCGCTATCGGCCCGGTTATCGCTGACGTTACGATCGGCGGTATCCAGATGAGCGGGTTCTTTACTATATTAGGCATCTGCAGCATAGACGTTCCTATACCCTGTGAGACAAGTCCGCCCCATCGGTTCTCTCTGAAGCTCATGACTGCGAATCCGATCATATTTGCGCAGCATCCCGCGACTGCCGCTCCTCCGGCCAGCCCCGTAAGAGAAAGCGCAGCGCAGATCGCTGCTGACGATATCGGAAGTGTAAGAGCCATTCCCACGAGTACCGATACGACCATTCCCATTATGAAAGGCTGCTGGTTGGTAGCCCACATAATGGCTTTGCCCACCGATGAAGCCGCAGCTCCGATAGTCGGCGCCCACCACATGGAAAGAAGCACGCCGCTTATCACCGTTACAGCCGGCGTCACAAGAATATCTATCTTTGTTTCTTTTGATACAAGCTTGCCGAGTTCCGCCGCAAATATGGTTACGACGTAGACCGCCAGAGGTCCGCCGGCTCCTCCGAGCTCCGCCGCGGCCGCGCCAACAGCCACAAGACTGAAAAGCACGAACGCCGGAGCGTTAAGAGCGAATCCGATCGCTATCGCTATCGCCGGACCCATCGCTTTGCTCGCATAGCCGCCGATCGTGACCAGTATCTCGATCCCGAACTGCTGCCCTATCGTACTGATTATCGTTCCTATCAGGAGCGACGCGAACAATCCCTGCGCCATCGCGCCGAGCGCGTCGATACCATACCGCCTGGCGCTGATCTTAACGTCCTTCTTCTCAAGGAAAGCCCTGACCCCTGTTTTGTTTTCTTTCATTTCTTCCGTCATCGTATCTACCTCTTCATATGAAGCTCAGCTCAGCTGCGGTCGCGCATGTAATAGAACAGATACTGCTGCGCGAATCCTCCGAGATCTCCGAACTTCTCTTTCGCGAACTCCGCCATCGCTTTTTTGTCTTTCTCCGGCAATCCATATAAGTCGTGCATCACTTTCATGACCCAGACGTCGATAGGGAAGCTCGCGTAGTCCTGCATCCCGAAAAGGGCTATACAGCTCGCCACCTTCGGTCCTACTCCGCAGAGCTCCGATAACTGATCAAAGCCCTCCGGGAGGCCTTTTTCGCATACTGTGCGCGCGGTCTCGATAAGGTATTTCGCGCGGTACCCAAGGCGCACAGGCGCAAGATCCTCGACCGTAAACGGCGCCAGCTTCTCAGGCGCCGGGATGTTATGTCTGATCCTGCCGGAAATATCTTCCCCGGCGGCTTCTCCGAAATTATCGCAGAGCCGCTCGATGCAGCCCTTGATCCTCGGGATATTGTTGTTCTGGGATATGATAAATGAAACGATCGTTTCCCAGAGATCCTGATCCAGAATGCGGATACCGTAGCCGTACTCTATGGCCTTCCTCATGATCTCATCGTTTGCCGAAAGGCACTCCTTGATGCTGCCGTAGTCGCGGCCGAGATCAAAATAATCGTACCATATGTCATGGAAGTCGGACTCTGTGCACGGGGATATCGTGAGGCTGCCGCCGCTGCTTCTGGCGTCTGTGCCGTTTCCGCCTTCAAATCGTATATTAACGATGCGTCCTTTAGCTATGCCGTCATATGAGCCGTCCTCCCGGCGCTCCCACCTGAAGCACTGGCCGCACTCGAAAATATGCACCGGATCAAAATCCCTGATGCCTTCTGCCGTATATGATCTGTTTTCTTCTGTATTCTTACCCATTATCTGCTTTATATATCTCTGCTTCATTTACCGCTGACCGCCTTCCGTTCAGCAGACTTCGTCCACCGTGACCGCTACTTCCACCACATTGAATGCAGTCATGAATTCTATCACGTCAGCGAGCTTTTTCTGATATGACACTGCGTTGTCCCATACACTCCCGTTGCTCTTCATCGCAAGCGACAGCTGTACGCGGAGCGTTCCCGGCATCGTGTTCGCGTATGCCGAGATCACATGATCGACCCCTTCCGCGCGCTTAGCTGCGCATTTTGCTATATCAGTAATGACTTTGTCGGATATCGTGAAGTTGCCCGAGTAGCTGTATGTCGGACGGACGACCGTCTTCTCCGTATACTGGCCGATCCCGAACACTCCGCTCGACTTGAGTATCTTCAGCGGATTTATGAAATATCCGGCAAAGTCACGCTTGAGCTGCATGGACGGAACAGGGATAACGTGCTTGCCCTGTATGCGGCGCTGCTTGAACGCTTTCTCACGCTCGCGCTCCGTCGTGATATCTTCTATATGTATTCTCCGGTATATCTCCGGGAGGCCGAGCTGCTCACAGATCTCTTCCGCCATCTTATCTGACGTGCCGATGACGAGTATAGATTCCGGCTTGACTGATTCGATGCTTCTTCTTACCTCTTCACGCTGCGCTTCACGTATGAACATGGCGGCTTTGATCGCGCCGACCTTGGTCTTCTCGCGCTTAGCCGACGTACCGGCCATGACGCGGTCCCGGTAGATGAAGATCCCGTCGTCTATTATCGACTCTATATCATATTCTTTGCACAGGTTCATGGCCTGGAAACTTTTTCCGGTACCGCTCTTCCCTGTCAGTGTGTATACTTTCATTCCGCTTGCTCCGCCGGTCAAAAATACGCTTTACAAATTTTCACGCGCTGATATAATTATCATTGTAGATATATCTAATACATTTAAAGGAGGCATAATTATGTCCTATAAGATCACAGATGCTTGCATCGCTTGTGGCGCTTGTGAGTCAGAGTGCCCTGTTGGCGCTATCTCTCAGGGAGACACAGCTTACGTTATCGATGCTGATTCCTGCATCGACAGCGGCGCTTGTGCCGGTGATTGCCCGGTTGACGCTCCACAGCCAGAATAGGATGTGAAGGAACTGACGAAGATCTGCGTCAGTGCTTTATTAAAAAAGCAAACCGCTCCGCGCATCTCGCTGGAGCGGTTTTTCTTTATCTGCTTTTCCTATTTATCCAGGCGCGATTCCATCACTTCTTCTTTTGCCTTTGCTTCCTTGGCAGCCGCTTCTCTGTGGCTCAGATCGTTCATATGATATGCCAGCGAGTGGAGGTTATCCGACAGCTGCACGTTCTCGAGCGCCACATAGCCCGGCACCTCTATGTCCACCGTCGAGAAGTTCCATATTCCCTTAACGCCGGCAAAACACATCCTGTCTGCGACTTCCTGGGCGTGTTCAGGGTTGACGCAGATGATACCTATATCGATATCATTTTCT
Organism: uncultured Eubacterium sp.; assembly: GCA_964388765.1. Lineage (GTDB taxonomy): Bacteria > Bacillota > Clostridia > Peptostreptococcales > Anaerovoracaceae > Aminicella. Next base: position 22,580 of record CAYMBU010000008.1, on the reverse strand, counting down.
TCAACATAGTCTACGATCTTCTCGTAATCCAGTATCTCGATACCTTCCATTTTCTGGCCGATCCTGTTCGGGTCGATCTCGAAGATCGCGTCAAGTTTGAATCCCTGCGGGAGTGACAGCGCATACTTGGTGATCGCCTGACCGAGATTCCCGGCGCCCGCGATGACCATCATGTATTCTTTATCCAGTCCGAGGATGCGGCTTATCTCACGAAGCAGTCCGTTGACGCTGTATCCGTATCCCTGCTGTCCGAATCCTCCGAAATTGTTCAGATCCTGTCTGATCTGCGACGCCGTATATCCGATCAGCTCGCTGAACTCCTTGGAAGAGATCTTGTCTACTCCCTTCCTGTCCAGCTCGATCAGATACCGCCTGTATCTTGGCAGCCTTCTGATAACGGCGTTCGATATCTTATCACTTTTATCTCTCATTTTTCCTGCCGCGGCTATGATCCGCAGTTGCCCGCGGTGCCGCCATAAACACAAAAACCCCGCCTCATCAGGCGGGGTAAGATACATATTATTTATTTATGCTGCTCGACATATTCGACGAGGTCTTCCACCGTCTGGAACTTCTCTGCTTCATCATCAGGGATCTCGATACCGAACTGTTCCTCGATCGCCATAATGATCTCAACTGCGTCAAGTGAATCGGCCTCAAGGTCCTTCATCAGGTTGGTGTCTTCCGTAACCATGGACGCGTCCACGCTCAGCTGTTCTACGATAATGTCTCTAATTGTATCAAAAGTCATAGCTTTCCTCCTTAGCATGATTCAAAACTTAAATTCATTATAATAAGAAGCCCACTGTATTGCAAGTATAAAAAGCGAAATGGACCGTGCGCAGACAGGGCTTCAGCCGTACCTTCTGATATGGCCGTACGGGCCATTATCACTGCAGCTCCATCCAGCTGTCGTACATGGAATCGAGGTCGCTCTTTGCCTCATCCAGTCTGCCGCTCAGCTCGTTCAGTTTCTTGTGGTCTGAGAGCACTTCAGGCCTGCACATCTCCTGCTGGATCTGTTCTATCTCAGCCTCTTTCTGCTCTATGTTTTTCTCAAGCTGTTCCTTCTGGCGTCTCAGGCGCTTTGCCTCTGTATCGCGCCGCTTTTTCATCTGGCGCTCCTCCGCGGCGTCAACTGTTTTCCCGGAGCTCTCGGAGATTTCGCCTGCATCTCCGGCGCGGAGCGTTTTGATGTATCCGGCAGCGGAAGTCACCTGAGCCTTCTTCTCCTCGTAATAGTCGTAGCCGCCTTCATATCTGGTTATGCCGCCTGCCTCCATCTCATAGATCTTCGTCGCGATCTTGTTGAGGAAATAACGGTCATGCGACACGGCGATGACTGTTCCCGGGAATGCAAGCAGCGCATCCTCGAACACTTCCTTGGAGTCGATATCCAGATGGTTGGTCGGCTCGTCCAGAAGCAGTACGTTGGAGCCGGACATCATGAGCTTGAGAAGCGCAAGCCTCGCTTTCTCTCCGCCCGAAAGATCGCCGACTCTTGTGAATACGCTGTCGCCCTTGAACATGAATCTTCCGAGGAAAGCTCTGATCTCGCTCTCCTTATACAGCCTGAATGTATCGTAGATCTCGTCTATGACGGTATTGTCCGGGTCGAGCCTCTCCTGTCTCTGGTCATAGTATCCTATGTCAAGATTGACTCCGCGCTTCAGGTAGCCGCCCGTCTTCTCGAGCTCGCCGCTGAGTATCCTGAGGAGCGTCGTCTTGCCGATACCGTTCTGCCCGACTATGCAGATCCTCTCGCCTCTTTTTATGTCGAAGGATACTCCGCTGAAAAGCGGCCGGGCGTAAAGACTCCGGCTCGCGATGTCCTGTCTGGCTGCGCTGTTATCTGCGGTATCGCTGTCGTGTGCTGCTGCGCCGCCGCGTACTGAGGAGCCGCCGCGATTTGAAATTCCGCCGCCGCGGCCGTAATAGCTCATCTCAAGATCTTCCGCAAGGAAGATGTCATTTCCACTCTTATATTTCTGGTGGAACTGTATTCTGAGTGTGCCCGGCGCGGCATCCGGCTTCTCGATCAGATCCATGGACTCGAGCACTTTCTCTCTTGAAGCCGCGCGCTTCGCCAGATGCTCAGTGCCGCGCTCCTTGAATTTTCTGATTATATCTTCCTGCCGCCTTATCTCGTCCTGCTGCTTGTTGTACGCCCTGAGGTCAGCCTCACGCATCTGCCTCTTCTTCTCAGCAAAATCCGTATAATTGCCGACATAGCATTTCAGCCTGTTGTGTTCGATCTCAAAAATTCTCTGTGCCATCTGGTCGAGGAAATATCTGTCGTGCGAAACGATCAGGACAGCGCCTTTGTATGACCGCAGAAACTGCTCGAGCCACTTCAGCATCCCGATGTCCAGGTGGTTGGTCGGTTCATCCAGAAGCAGTATGTCCGGCTTCTCCATTAAAAGACATGCGAGCGCGAGCCTCGTTCTTTCGCCGCCGGACAGCGTTCCGATCTTCTTGTCAAAATATTTCTCATCAAAAGCCATGCTTGACAGTATGCCGCGCATCTCGCTCTTGTATGTGTAGCCTCCTTCTTCGCGGTACCTGTCCTGAAGATCTCCGTACCGCTTCAGCAAAGCGTCATAGTCGCCGCCTGAGGAGGCTGCACCGTCCGCGGTGGCAGCTACGGCCGTACCAGTTGCCAGCGTTGCTGCGCTGCCGGTCGCAGCAGAAGCGCCTGCCTCCGCCATCGCTGCAATTCGCTGCGAGAGCTCCGACAGCTCACTTTCCATCCGCTCAAAACGGCTGTATATCCGCTTTGTCTCGTCAAGAAGAGTATTGCCGTCATTGAAATGGTCCTGCTGCTCCAGATAACCCAGCGTCACATTATTGGACATGAAAACGCTGCCGGAATCGGATCTCTCCTTTCCCGCCAGTATGTTAAGCAGCGTGGTCTTACCCGCGCCGTTCACGCCGATCACGCCGATCTTCTCGCCTGCTTCTACGTGAAACGAAACGTTCTCCAGGATCGGCGTCACGCCATATGATTTATTTATGTCAGTAACCGATAATATCGGCATCCGTTCCTCCTGTATGCTTCATCAAAGCCCCCGGCTTGCTTCGCAAAGTCTCTTGACAGTTTCAGCAAAGACTATTGACTTGCTTACTAAAGTCTATTGGCTTGCTTAGTAAAGTATCTTGATTTGTTTTCGCAAAGTCTCTTGCTTGTTTCAACAAAGTCTCTTGACTTGACTGGAGTATACCTTTTGGGGATTTTTGCCCGAAAAGTAGTGGTTTTTACAAAAAAATGCCAAAAAGGTATACACAAAGGCGGCTGTTTGAAGCATATTTTATGATTTTCGTTATACCTTTTGAGGCAAAAAAGCCAAAAACCACTACTTTTCATGATTTTTTTGCAAAAAGGTATACCTCAATTCAAAAAAACAAAAATCCTGATCTCATGATAGTTCTGATGTATGATCCATAATTACTAATAAAACCGCTGTATGGCGATTTTCTGGCTCCATCTCCAGATCGCAATAAGGCGATCTTTACATTTCCAGATCTGCGTATGCGTCCAGCGTCAGGTCATCTGGGCCTTCGGCCCTGTATTTGTAGTAGGCGGCGGCACCGATCATGGCACCATTATCGGTGCAGAGCACGGGATCCGGTATGTACAGGTCGATCCCGTGCGCGGACGCGGCCGAAGCGAGGCCCTCGCGGAGGGCTGAGTTGGCCGCGACGCCGCCTGCCACAACAAGCTTCGGGGCTTCGCCGCCGAATTCCAGCGCGGCACGGACAGACTTCTGTACTATTACATCCATTATTGCTGCCTGATAAGAAGCAGCAATATCCGGAACGGATATCTCACGTCCGTGCATCCGTTCCTGGTTTATGTAATTCAGCGCCTGCGTCTTAAGGCCGCTGAAGCTGAAATCATAGCTATCCTTTTCAAGCCAGACCCGCTTGAATTCAACAGCCTGCGGGTCTCCATCCCGGGCGGCTCTGTCCACTTTAGGCCCGCCCGGGTAACCGAGTCCTATGACTCTGGCCACCTTATCGAAAGCTTCTCCCGCGGCATCGTCGCGGGTAGAGCCTATCATTTCACATTTATTGTAGTCAGTGACTTTGATGATCTGCGTATGACCTCCGGATACGACAAGAGAGATAAACGGAGGCTCAAGATCCGGATACTGAATGTAATTTGCACTGACATGGCCATGCATATGGTTCACCCCGACAAGCGGGATGTTCTTTGCGAAAGCGATCGCTTTTGCTGTCGCAACGCCGATCACTACAGCTCCGATAAGACCGGGGCCGTTTGTAACACCGATCAGATCTATGTCATCCAGCGTGACATCTGCTTCAGCGAGCGACTCTCCTATCACGCCGTTTATGTTTTCAAGATGATGCCTTGAAGCTATTTCCGGCACTACTCCTCCGTATAGCGTATGGATCGCTATCTGGGAAGAGATCGTATTCGAAAGCATGGCGCGCCCATTGGCCACCACGCTTACAGCTGTCTCGTCGCAGCTGGATTCTATTCCCAATGTCAGAAATTTCCCATCTTTCATAATTCTTCGTTTTTCCCCAAATCGCGGGCTGCACACATTCCCAAATCGCGGACCGCGTGGGCTGCACACTTCCCCAAATCGCAGGTTGCACACATCCCCAGACTACAGTGGTGTATACATCACCAAATCGCGGGCTCCCGCAACAAAGCCCAGCCCGCGAGACGCCGCGCTGTGATGCAGCCGCTACTCGTCCAAAGCGCCCATGCGCCACATAATTATCGCGTCTTCTCCGTTATCACTGTAGTAATGCGACCGCACAGCAGTTTCCTTGAAATCGAAGCGCTCATAAAGCCGCCTGGCGGCTTTGTTCGACTTACGCACCTCGAGAGTATGGCTGACGATCCCTTCGGCCTCTGTCGCTTCCAGCATCGTCTCGACGAGCATGCTCGCAATATGTCTTCTTCTATAGGATGGTATGACTGCCACATTATTTATAAAGCCTTCGTAATCCAGGGCCCATACTGACATGTAGCCGACTACGTGACCGCCGTCCACCGCTACATAATATCTTGCTTTGCCGTTCTCTGACAGGTCGTGTCTGATCACATCTTCAGACCACGGCTTCGGGAAGCACTGTACCTCGACTTCGGCTATGTCCGCCGCATCAGATATATCAGCTTCCCTGATAAGTATCTCATCATCTATATATTCGTCTTCATATAAGTAGTCGTTCATTTCCCGGCCATCTTCATAAGCCTTTCCAGCTTAGCCTTTCTCATTTTTTCAAGCGACCCGTCTTTAAGCCGCTGTTCAGCTTCGCTCTCGCGCATGTAATCCGGAAGCAACTCCCCGTATCCAAGTATCTTTCCGCCGTCTGTCTGATGCTTTCCGCTGTCTGCCCGACGCTCACCGTCGTCACTCCCTGGCTTTTCACCGTTCAGCCCCAGTTCTCCGCCGTCTGACCACAGCTTCTCAGCATATGCCACGGTAAGGACAGCCGTCTGGTAACGGTGATCCTGCGGAGCGGTTTTGTAACCGCTGACTCTTTCAGAGAATTCCTCTTTGTCAAAATACGCGTCAACGCCGTCGCCGTAGAACACTGGCACGATCCTCAGTGTCTCGATACGTGACAGCATATCGGAAAGCATATACGGACCCGGCTCGATCAAGGCTGTTCCGTCCGCGCCGAAACAGGCTCCATACACCTGTCCGCGCCTCGCGTTGAATATCACGCAAACCGGATCGTCTCCTGATGCCGGATCGTCTTCCTGATCAAATCCCGCGCGCGCCATGTACTCAGGCTTGAACTGTTCCAGCGAAGGCACGCTGATGCACGGGACGTCCCACGCCTGCGACAGAGCTCTTGCCGTGCTGACTCCTATCCTTATACCGGTAAATGAACCCGGTCCTGCAGACGCCGCTACAGCAGCGATATCTTTCTTATCTATTCCCTCTTCATCAAGGAGCTTTTCAGTCATTGGGATCAGGTTCTTCAGGTGACTCATAGTCCTGGTCGTGACTTCCATAGGGATGCGCTTGCCGCACTCCGCGTTCCGGCCTCTTTCAGTGGCCTGCACTGCCGTAGCCGATCCCGCAACCCGGCCTCTTTCTGCGACCTGCACAGCCGCGACTGATCCCACCGGTCCTGTTGTCTCTATCGCTAGAATGTACATCTGTACAGGCGCTCCTCTCCGTAAATTTCTCCGTCCGTTTCATCCATGCCGTCAGGCTTGACATATTCCATGAATATGCACTTGGTCCTGTCCGGCAGTATCTCGGCAACTTTATCTGCCCACTCGATCACGGACACTCCTCCGCCGTCAAAATACTCGTCGGCACCTATATCCAGCATGTCAGCTCCGCTCTCGAGTCTGTATACATCAAAATGATACAGAGGCATGCGGCCCGAATGATGCTCTGCCACGATCGTAAAAGTAGGGCTCGTTACATTCTCGGTAACGCCGAGCCCTTCCGCAATATACTTTGTCAGAGAAGTCTTGCCCACGCCAAGATCGCCGATCAGTGCAAGCACATCATTCGGCTCCAGCTGACCGGCAAGCGCAAGTCCGAACTCACGCGTCTCCTCTTCATTTCTTATCAGTATCTCGCGCAAAAGAGCTTTACTCCTCTCAGATCGAAAAATCAGGCTGCGTCAGTTTATAAATAGCCTCTGCATATATATCCATTATCTGGCAGAAACGGTCGATCGAAAGCCTTTCATTCGGCTGATGCTCAAGCTGCGGATCTCCCGGAAACATCGCCCCGAACGCCGCCATGTTGTCACATGTCCTCGCGTATGTGCCGCCGCCTATAACAAGCGGCTTGCTCTCCATATCTCCCGTTGAATCCCTGTAGCAGTCCATAAAGGTCTTTATCAGCGGACTGTCAGGATCAAAATATATCGGTGCCCTGTCTTCGCCCTTGAGTACGCCGAGTCCATACTCGTCGATCTTCGGCATCATAAGGCTGTATACTTCTTCCGATGAATGTGTCACCGGATATCTCACGTCGCAGGTGACACTGACAGCTTTACCGTCATAGTCCACAAGTCCCGGATTCATCGACAGCGCGCCCGACGGCTCATCCGCCATCGCGCACCCGATTTTCGATCCGTCTGTAGTCATGCCTATGCAGGCATTATAGAAATCAAAGAACCCGCACAGGTCTTCATTTATGAAATTCAGCTGCCCGAGGAATCCGATAAGCACCGATATGGCGTTTATGCCCTCTTCAGGCACTGATCCATGCGCAGCCTTGCCTTTTGCTGTTATCTCCAGAGACTTTCCCATCCTGTGGATCCCGAGAGTATGGCCTGTAGTCATCTCGTACTGCTCCGCCATCTCACGGATCCTGTCATACATCTTAAGGTCAGGATCGTTCACTACGGCTCTTGCCTGTGCCGGCACCATATTCACCGCAGTGCCTCCGGACAGCTTTCTGAGTTCCAGTCCCTTCACAGTCGTATGACCCAGCTTGGCTGCGATCTTGAACGACATGATCCCCTTCTCGCCGTTAAGCACAGGGAAGTCTGCGTCAGGGCTGTATCCGAAATCAGGCTTAGGCTCTTTGCTGAAGTAGTGATCCATGCCGATCCAGTTCGTTTCCTCATCAAGTCCTAGTATCAGCCTGATGTTTTTTGACGGCGCATATCCGGCTTCCTTAAGAGCCTTCATCGCATAAAAATTAGCGACCAGCGGACCTTTGTCGTCTATAGAGCCGCGTCCCCAGATGTATCCGTCTTCGATATCCCCTGAGAACGGTCCATGGTCCCAGCCTTCGCCTACAGGCACAGTATCAAGATGCGCAAGGATACCGAGAGTCTCGTCTGCCGGTACTGTTACGCCTTCTTCAGAAAGCTTCTCGCCTTTCCACTCGATGTGCCCTCCATAGTGGTCTACGTCGCACACGGTGAAACCGTTCTCTTCCGCGATCCCGAGCAGATGCCTGAACGCATCCTCCACGCCCTGTCCAAACGGGTATACTTCGCCGTCCGGAGCAGTGACCGGGTCACTCTGTACGCTGTTTATGGAAATGAGGCTTTTCAGGGTCTGAATCGCCTCATCTTTGTTTCTCTGCAGATATTCTTTTATTTTACTATCCATTCTGCCCGCCTCGTCTGCCTGTCTCGTCTTCCTGTCTGTCCACCCGCTGTCACGCTGAAGCATACTGTCCGCACGCTGTCACTTCACAGCAGGCTGCCTGCCGGCTAGTCTATAGCTTCTACTGATTTGATCTCAGGTACTTCGTCCTGAAGGATCGACTCAACGATCCCGCTCATGGTCATACGTGCGCCCATGCATCCCGCGCAGTGTCCCATCAGTCTTACCTTTGCCGTCATGTCGTCTGTGATCTCCACGAGGTCGATCCCGCCGCCGTCCATGGCAAGTATATTTCTGATCTCGTCAAGCGCGAGGTCTACTCTTTCTTTCAGTGAAGCCATGTACTCTTCGTCGTCAATGTCCTGATCGACATATCCGTCCATATCTTCTTTCTCTTTGATATCTTCCATATCTTCCTCCATTTATCAAAAGCCGTTTCCGGCCGTTTTTGCTCTTTATATCTGTCTTATCTATTATACCCTTTACAGAAACGCATTAACAGCATAATCTTATCTGCCCATCACAGAGGCAGGCATTTCTCGAGAAGGTATTTCACGTAACCGCTGCTCGTATATGCGGCAAACCTCTGATACTGATCTGACTTGGAACTATCGGCATAGTCGCATATGCTCTTCACGACAAGCGCTTTCGGCCTCGGCTCTTTAGCGTTTTCCGCCACATACAGCACGCTGTATGACTCCATATCCAATCCCTCTGTGTGAGGGAACAAAGCCTTTATCGTTTTGTCGACTACTTTTGAGTTTGCGACCACATAGCTACCGCAGGCCATAGGCCCGATATGGATATGGAACTCATTGTCTTCTCTGTCTATGGTGCTTCTTACGACATCCATGACCTCTTCATCAGTTTTGATCATCACAGGTCTCGGCAGGAATCCGATGTCTCCGAACCGTATCTCCGATTCGTCCGACCCTACATACTTTCCGGTCGTATAGTCCCATATCATATCGGGAACTATTACGTCGCCGTAGAGCTGCCTTGCCGCCTCACCTATTCCCGCGGCTATGCCGCTCATGATGAGGTATTTCGGATGGAACGCTGCTACCGCCTTGGAAGCCATCATCGTCGCGGCCGTCATGCCCATTACTTCCTGCTGGCATGTGATCACTCTGTACTCCTCATCCCCGCGCTTGAAGAAAGCTTCATAGTATACCTGGCTGTCCCCTCTGACGTGGACTTTATGCCAGTCCTTGTACAGGTGCTTTACGCCTCTTGTCTCGATCTCCACTGCGGTAAGGATCACCGCCGCACACTCATAGTCGTTCATTTCACTCTCCAGAAACATGATCTGATAAGTTTTTCCATATCTTCTCTGGTATCTATCTGATTGACCATGCCGCGGACTGCTGCGCTTCCGGGCATGCCTTTGATATACCAGCCTACTATCTTACGCATTTCACGTACTGCCGCGTATTCACCCTTCAGATCGCACATATCTGAGAGCTGCGTCAGTATCAGTGTGCCACGTTCTTCTTCAGACGGCCTTTCCGGGATTTTTTCTCCTCTCCATGCCGCATTCAGTTCCCTGAAGATCCACGGGTCTCCGAGAGCGGCGCGCGCGACCATTACATAGTCGCATCCGGTCTCTCTCATCATACGGAGTGCATCGTCCGCCGAACGCACGTCGCCGTTTCCGATCACAGGTATGCTTACCGCCTCTTTCACTTTCCGTATCCAGGTCCAGTCTGCCTCACCTGTGTAGAACTGCTCCCTGGTCCTTGCATGAAGAGCAACGGCGGAAGCTCCGGCCTGTTCCAGTACTTTTGCCATCTCGACGCAGTTTATGTGTCTGTCGTCGATTCCAAGCCTGATCTTTGCTGTGACCGGCTTACCAGCGGCTTTGACGCATGCCTCCATCACACGGCCGGCTGCATCAGGGTCCTGCATCATCGCGGAACCGTCGCCGTTCTTGAATACCTTAGGCACCGGACACCCCATATTGATGTCGACTATGACATTGCTGAGATCTTTTATTTTATCGCATGCCGTCGCCATGACCTCGGGTTCATGGCCGAATATCTGCACTGCGGCCGGGCTCTCAGAGCCGCCTTCGTCGTCGTCCCCGTACATATATAGGAGGCGCCATGTCTTCTCGTCGTTGTACCAGAGGCCCTTGCTGCTGATCATTTCCGTATAGCAAAGCGACGCCCCCAGCCGCCTTGTGATGCGGCGCATGGGAGCGTCCGTTATTCCTGCCATCGGCCCGAAAATAAACGGGCTTTCAAGTTGTACTCCGCCTATCGCGGGAAACTTTTCCATAGCCGATTATCTCTGTATGTCTACAGTCTCTCTGTATATCCTAAGCGGCAAAACTCACTTGCAGCTATGCCAGCTCGTTGTTCCACTCAAAATCTTTCTTGTCATGCCTGCATGGCTTTTTGTTTTTCTGGTAGATGACTTCCAGGCCTTCCAGCGTAAGCATCTTGTCGACAACGTCTATACAGTCGACACCGCCGGCGATCATGGATGCAAGGCCGCCTGTGGCAACGACTGTTATCTTCTTGTCAGCTCCGCAGATCTCAGCGAGCTCTTTCTTCATCTCACGGACCATGAATTCCACAAGTCCCATATGGCCGTAAATAAGGCCTGACTGCATGCTTTCTATAGTGTTGCGGCAGATCGTATGTCCCGGCTCGTCGAGCTCGACCTTAGGAAGCTTTGCTGTTTTCTCGAACAGTGCTTCCGATGAGATCTTGAGCCCCGGGGCGATCGTTCCGCCGAGGTACTCGGCTTTGTCTGTTACCGCGCAGAATGTCGTAGCAGTTCCGAAGTCGATTATGATCAGCGGGCCGCCGAACTTGTTGACCGCGGCAACTGCATTGACGATACGGTCAGCTCCGACCTGCTTCGGGTTATCGTATTTGATCACGAGGCCGGTCTTGACTCCGGACTCCACCACGATAGGCGTGCATCCGAAATACTTGAGAGACATGTGCTCCAGCGTATACAGAACTGACGGCACTACTGTGGATATGATGATGTCATCCACGTCGTCCATGTCCAGCTTGTCATATGCGAACAGCTGTGATACGAGCATGCCGTACTCATCGGCACTCTTATGAGAATCTGTCTCGATCCTCCAGTTCGTAAGCAGCTCTCCGTCGCGGAACACTCCGAGCACGGTGTTGCTGTTTCCAATGTCAAAAGCGAGCAGCATATTCTACCTCCATGTCATATCTGAACGGCAAGGCTACTTCTCTGTATCTTCATCCTCTCTGGACCCATTGTCTTCAGGCTCTGGTTCCGGCCTTACTGATACCGGCCCGTCTGTCTCTTCCGGCTCCGGTTGTACAGGTTCTTCCGGATCATGCGGACGAGGAGGGATCATACCGCCTTCAATAACGATATTTTCATCTATGGTATCCCCGTTGTAGAATCTTTCTTCCTCTTCCTTACGGATCTTCTCAGACTCCGCGGCCTCTTTCAGATTGATCTCTCTTATCTTCTTTTCTTTCTCGTTTATCTCACGGTCGATACCGTCAGCGTCGATCTGGCCTGTGTACAACCTCTCGAACTGGTCGCCGTCGATAGTCTCGACTTTGATCAGTGCCTGGGCTACTGTCTCGAGCTTATCCATATTCGCTTTCAGGATCTTCTCGCATTCAGCATATGCCTTGTTGATGATCGCCCTGACCTCTTCATCGATCTCAAGCTGTACTCCGTCTGAGAAGTTCTTCTCCTTGGAGAAATCTCTTCCGAGGAACACTTCTTCAGCTCCGCTGTAGTTCACAGGTCCGAGCTTCTCGCTGAATCCGTACTTTGTGACCATGCTTCTGGCGATGTCCGTCGCGCGCTGGATATCGTTGCTGGCTCCCGTGCTTATATCGTCTAGCGTCAGTGCCTCGGCGCACCTTCCGCCGAGAAGATGCACGATCTGGTTGAACATGTCGCCCTTTGTCTCGAAGTACTTGTCCTCTGTCGGAAGCGACATCGTGAATCCGCCTGCCGCTCCTCTCGGAACGATCGTCACCTGATGCACAGGATCTGATCCCGGTATCGATCTCATGACTATGGCGTGTCCCGCTTCATGATATGCCGTGAGCTTCTTCTCATCGTCGCTTATCACGCGACTCTTCTTCTCAGGTCCTGCCATAACTTTGGTAGTGGCTTCTTCTATTTCTGCCATCCTGATGAAGCGGCCGTTTCTTCTCGCTGTTATCAGCGCTGCCTCGTTCAGCAGGTTCTCCAGATCCGCAGGGGTGAATCCCGGCGTACGTCTGGCTATGATCTCAGGCGATACCTCGTCTGCCAGAGGCTTGTTCCTGGAATGTACTCTGATTATCTCTTCTCTTCCCTTTATGTCAGGAATGCCGATAACTATCTGCCTGTCGAAGCGTCCCGGTCTCAGGAGCGCTGTGTCAAGTACGTCCGGCCTGTTGGTTGCCGCAAGGATGATGATCCCCGAGTTCTCGCCGAATCCGTCCATTTCGACAAGGAGCTGGTTCAGTGTCTGCTCACGCTCGTCGTTTCCTCCGCCGAGTCCTGCGCCTCTCGTACGTCCTACGGCGTCGATCTCATCGATGAATACGATGCACGGAGCGTTCTTCTTGGCCTGGTCAAACAGATCTCTTACTCTGGATGCGCCGACTCCGACGAACATCTCTACAAAGTCTGAACCGCTGATCGTGTAGAACGGTACTCCCGCTTCTCCTGCGACTGCTCTGGACACATATGTCTTACCTGTTCCCGGAGGGCCTACGAGCAGGATCCCCTTAGGTATCCTGGCTCCTACGTCCTGGTATTTTCTCGGATCTTTCAGGAAGTCGACTATCTCGGAAAGCTCTTCCTTCTCTTCTTTCAGCCCTGCTACATCAGCAAAGGTGATCTTCTTGCCTTCGCCCTGATACAGCCTGGCCTTGCTTCGCCCGAACTGGAACGCCTTCCCGTTTCCTCCCTGATTCATCATTATGTAGAAGAGGAAGCCGAGGGCGACCACCATGATGAGAGTCGGCAGCAGCGACAGAAGCGCGCCGTACGATTTCGGCGGATCCGTCTCATACTTGAGCTTGCCTTTCTTCATCTGCTTGTATACATAGTTATCATTCAGATACTGGATATCCACGATGTTGCTGGCGTACGAATATACATATTCCGTCTTGGAGAGCTTGCCTGTTATCTTGGTCCCGGTGATGTTGATCTCTTTGATCTTGCCGGCTTCCAGATATTCAGTCATGGTCGAGAAAGCGATCCTTCTCGTATCCACGCCGCTCATCGAACGGTATACCATCGCGACTCCCAGCACTGTCGCGAATATCACGATATAGATGATTAAGCTTTTGGTAAATCTCTTCAATTCTTTTACCCTTTCTGAAAGTATATATTATGTAATTTCTTATTTTGAATGAACTTTATTATTTTACCATATACCCAATAATTCTTCAACAAAACGAATCGCCCGCAGCGTCACTTTATACGGTGAAAACAAGCACTCTCCTCGTGCCCTGAGTCACCTTGTATCCGGTCGACCATCTCGCACGCGGGAAGTACTGCTGTTCCGGAATGAAGAGGACCTCGCTTCCGAGCGCCGCGAAGTAGATCTTTTCCCTGTCGTCCTTAGGGATCTTTCCGTCTACAAGGATATCCTGAAGCTTTTTGGTCAGCGGCTTGTCCTGCTCGCTCGATGTCATGCCGAGCTTCAGCGCGACCTTTCTGGAATCTGCTTTATCTGATGCGGCGTCTCTTCTTGAAGCGCTTATCTCCATGTATTCGCCGGATTCGCGCCTGCGCCACTTCGCGTTGTCCGCAGAACCCTTGCCGAACTTGAGCTCCAGTGCGTCAGCATCAAAAGCCGCGTACCTGCCGTTTTTCAGGAGTTCGTTCTGCTCTTCTTCACCGCTCTCTGTATTTTCTTTGTTCGCTTTTTCACCATCTTCAGCCGGCTCCTGCGGGAGCAGTGCATCAAAATCGGCTTTTGATAATATCATCACCTTCCCCGGAGGGGCTGCCATTCCTGTCTCGTCAGGAGCCGATATCCGGATGCCCTCGTAGATATTCGACACGCGGTATCCGTGAGGAAGGTCGATCCCTGCCGAAGGGCCGCCGTTAAGCAGAACGTCGTCTGCAGCCGTGAAGTGCGCCTGCGTAAGGTCTTCGGTAAGGCCGAGCTTTGATGCGGAAAGTGAAAGCACCCTGCGCCTTACCGGCACCGCGATCTTGGCAAGCTTCTTTCTGTCGAACTGAATATATCCCTCTCCCGTCTCTGTCACCGCATAGTCCATGACCTGCTCCGCAAAGCTCTTCATGAGAGCCTTGTCTTCACGCGCGACATTGCCGAGCCTCACCAGAGCGTCGCGGAAATTCGGGCTGTACTTCTCAAGGAACGGGAAGATATCGAGTCTGATAGCGTTTCTGGAATAGACCGCCTCTTCATTGGTCTTATCCAGCCTGGCGTCGATCTTCTCTTTCATGAGGAACCTTACGATATCCTTCTTCCTGCAGTCGAGGAGCGGCCTGATCAGCATGTGACCGCGCTCGTCTTCTCTTATGTATTCCATCCCGGCAAGCCCGTCAGGTCCGGTGCCTCTCATGAGCCTGAACATTATCGTTTCTGCCTGGTCGTCGTAATTATGTGCGACCGCGATCCTCACGTCTGCATCCGGTTCATCTCTCATGATCCTGTCCGCCGCATCATCAAAAGCCTCATATCTCTTGATCCTTCCGGCTTCCTCGGTCGTGATCCCCATGTCCTTTGCCAGCCTTGCGCAGTCGAAGACTGTCACTTCAAGCGGTACTCCCGCATTGATACACAGGTTCTCAACAAATTCCTGATCCTGATCTGCAGCGTCGCCTCTGAGCTGATGATTCACATGGACAGCGTGAAGCTTCAGGTCCATCTCCTCCGCGAGCATGCCGAGCACGTGAAACAGGCATACTGAATCAGGGCCTCCCGAAAGGCCGAGCACAACGTGTGCTCCCTGAGGGATAAGGTCATTATCAGTTATCGTCTTCTTTATCTGTTCTATTATCTTGTCGTGTTTATCTGAAACAGAAAACTGCATTGTTCACTCCTTTGCTCCAAAGGGGACGGTCCTTTTTGACACATTATGTGAAGAAATGTGTCAAAAAGAACCGTCCCCCTTGACACCCCCTTTGACACCATAGAAACGCATCGCGTTTCTCTTCGTTATCTCCGCCGCCTCCTCATATGAGATGCCTTTGATCTCTGCTACTTTGCGGCATGTGTATTCCACATATACTGATTTGTTCGGATGGCCGCGCATCGGCTCCGGTGCAAGGTATGGCGCGTCGGTCTCGACCGTCAGAAATTCTATAGGTATCTGCTCCACCACCCGTCTTGTCTTCTTGTTAGACTTAAACGTCACCGGTCCGCAGATCGAGATCGTCCCACCGAGCTTCACGTACTCTGCGGCAGTTTCTGCGCTGTATGAGAAGCAGTGCATGAGGACTCTCGCGTCTGGAAGCATGTCTTTGGTGCCGTCTTCTTTCAGCGGCCCCGGTCTCTTCGGGAACCAGCTCTTACGGTCGTCTGAAAACGCGCCTTCCTCTTTCAGAATAGTCAGTGTATCCAGATCCGCGTCTCTTGAATGGATCATTATCGGCATATGAAGCTCGTTGGCAAGCTGTATCTGTCTTCTGAACCACTTGCGCTGGACGTCGCGCGGAACACCGTCGTCATAATAATAGTCCAGACCGATCTCGCCGATCGCCTTGACCTTGCTGTGCATGGCAAGTGTTTTCAGGCGATCCATGTCTTCTTCAGTAAGATTCCCTGCCTCTTCAGGGTGGATCCCGGCCGATGCGTAGCACCACGGATAGGTATCGGCATCTTTTATCGCCTGCTCAGTATCACTGAAACAGCTTCCGGCATCCATTATAAAGTCAACGGGGCTCGCCGCTATCTCACTGGCGAGCTCCGCTCTCTCTTCTTCAGTATATCGCTCTTCGTTCAAATGTGTGTGTGCGTCAAAAAGCATATTAGTTCACGCTGTTTCCGTCTTCAGCATCTGTTGTGACTATCTCTACTCTCTCGCCGTTGTCCGCGAAGAGAAGCATTCCCTTTGACTCCATTCCACGGAGTGCTCTCGGCTTGAGGTTGGCAACCACGATGACTTTCCTGCCGACCATTTCTTCAGGCTTGAACCACTGGGAGACTCCCGAGATGACCTGTCTCGTCTCTGTTCCCATCTTCACCTGGAACACGAGGAGCTTGTCAGCCTTCGGGTGTTTCTCAGCCTTTACGATCTTCCCTACTCTGAGGTCTATCTTATCAAAGTCATCAAACTCGATCTCCGGCTTGAGGTCGAGCGGCTTGTTCTCTGCCGCGCCTGCAGCTTCCATCTGCTTTTTCTTGAGCTCGTCAAGCTCTTTCAGTTCTTTCTCAACGTCGAGTCTCGGGAACAGTACGTCGCCTCTGTGGACTTCTTCGCCGTCAAGAATAGCGAATATGAAAGCGTCTTCCCATACAGACTTCGTGTCAACGATGCCGAGCTGATCTCTCATCTGATAGGAAGTTGAGTGCATGAACGGAAGGATCAGAACTGATATGATCCTGATCGCTTCAGCCAGCTCATGCATGCAGGTGTCGAGTTCTGCCTTTTTGCTCTCGTCCTTTGCAAGTGCCCAAGGCATTTTCTCATCGATGTACTTGTTCGCTCTTCTTACGAGTACCCAGATGTCCTCGAGCGCCAGGTTGAACTGGAACTTCTCCATGTGTGCTTCGACCTTTGGAGCAACGGCCAGCGCGATCTCTCTGAGATCCTTATCAAAGTCATCCTGCGTTGTCGCCTGAGGGACTTTGCCGCCGCAGTACTTCTGGATCATCGTGATGCTTCTGGAAACGAGGTTTCCCAGGTCATTCGCGAGATCATAGTTGATACGGTTGAGCATCACTTCGTTGGTATATATTCCGTCCTGCCCGAATGTGTATTCTCTGAGCAGGAAGTATTTAAGAGCGTCTACTCCGTATCTGTCGATGAGCACGACAGGGTCAACTACGTTGCCCTTGGATTTGCTCATCTTGCCTCCGTCGATGAGGAGCCAGCCATGGCCGAGCACCTGCTTCGGAAGCGGCTCGTCGATGGACATCAGCATAGCAGGCCAGATGACCGTATGGAATCTTACGATCTCTTTACCTACCAGATGTACGTCGGCAGGCCAGTACTTTTCATATTCAGGTCTGTCAGCATCAGGATATCCAAGAGTCGTGATATAGTTCGTCAGCGCATCAAGCCATACATAGATA
Organism: uncultured Eubacterium sp.; assembly: GCA_964388765.1. GTDB lineage: Bacteria > Bacillota > Clostridia > Peptostreptococcales > Anaerovoracaceae > Aminicella. The sequence goes on along the minus strand of CAYMBU010000008.1, from coordinate 5,286 downwards.
ACGTGATCGTGGTCAATAGGCACCTGGATGCCCCAGTCGAATGAAGTACGTGAAATACAGAGATCTTCAAGACCCTGCTTGACGAATCCGATCATCTCGTTTCTTCTTGTCTCAGGCTGCAGGAAATCCGGATGATTCTCGAACAGGTCAAGAAGTCTGTCCTGATATTTGGACAGTCTGAAGAAGTAAGCGTCCTCGCTTGTCTTCTGTACCGGTCTTCCGCAGTCAGGGCAGCATCCGTCTACCAGCTGCTTCTCTGTCCAGTATGACTCACACGGAGTACAGTACCATCCTTCATATTTTCCTTTATATATGTCACCTTTCTCATTCATCTTCATGAAGATCTCCTGAACGCGCTTAACGTGGCGCTCCTCAGTGGTCCTGATGAAGTCGTCATATGAGATCTCCATGGTCTTCCAGAGCTGCTTGACGCCGGATACGATCTTGTCCACATACTGCTGAGGGGTAACTCCCTGCTTCTCAGCGATCTGCTGGATTTTCTGTCCGTGTTCATCAGTTCCTGTCTGGAATCTGACGTCGTATCCCTGCAGTCTCTTGAACCTTGCCATGGCGTCAGCCATGACTGTGCAGTAGGTATGGCCTATATGCAGGTTATCGCTCGGGTAATAGATAGGTGTGGTGATGTAATACTTTCCTTTTGATTCTGACATTTTCTTTTCCTTCCTCCCCGCAAATGAGACGGGGCTTAGAGTATATTCGTGGGTGCTTTGCGCATATTCCGGCGCATAAATCCACTAATATCACTATTATATATATTTGCCGGCAATGTTGCAATATCGCATCAAAAAACGGCACCGCCGGGATGCCGTTTAATGATACATTTTACTCTGCGGTACTAGCCGACTTTACGTGTCGCGCCTGCGAGCTTCTGCTTGTATTTGTTGTACAGTGTATAAGTTACTTTCGTGCCTTTCTTCATCTTCTTTTTGTTGGTCCACTTAAGGGTCTTCTCTGATATATTGCTCTTGAACTTTACGGTCTTCACGACTTTCTTTCCGACCTTGATCTTCAGATAATCTCCTTTATGGACCTTCCTTACGGTATATTTTGCGGTCCTGCTGTTTTTCTTTATTCTGATCGCAAATACCTTGGATCTGCTGGCGATCTTGATCGTGTACGACTTGGATGCATCGGCCCAGTTGATCGCGACTTTTACCGGCGTCTTCAGCTTCTTCAGGAAGTCCGCACTGAAATCTATACGGCTGCTATACCCGGCTGTCTGAGTGCCATAAGACTTACCATCAACAAAAAGCTTTGCTTTAGCGCCGTAAGGAGCACGGACTATGAGTTTTTTGTCTCCATATCCCACTGTATTTGTATAGTAGTATTCATTGTCAGGGTATGGCGCTACCGGGCCATAATCAGGAGCATTATCCAGCACACTCTGAAAATATTCCGTTCCCACAGTGACAGTCGCCGTCCACGTATCACTGGTATCGTTTTTATTTGTAACGGTAACTGTGCATGTGCCGGGGCTAACAGGTATGCCATACCAGTAGCTGCTGGAAAAATGACTGCCCATCTGGTCGAAATCATCGCCGTAATATGTTTTCAGCACTGCCTCATCACTGCTTTTAATATCCATGTTTTCTGCATCATGTACAACATCATTGAAATTTACGTAATCTTCGGAGTTATAATCTATTAATTCTATCTTACCATCTTCATAAGCAGGGTAAACATCTATCGCATGTGCTTCACATGTTCCTATTATGACTGTCATTATCATGACTGCTATCAGGCCCATGACTACAGTCAAAGCTATATGTAATGTGTTTTTCATATTGATCACCTCTTTCTAAACCCATCATATTCCTTCTTATATCAATAATCAATCGTTTATGGACTTTATTTTTGGAATATTCTGACTATTTCTGTCAAAAAAATAGAGCTCCCCTGCAGAGCTCTACACCGCGAACGGCAGATAGTCAATTATCACCGCGACCACGATCGCGGGAAGCATGTTCGCCACGCGCATCTGTTTGCCCCATACCAGATTGACGCCCACGCAGAAGATCAGCACCGAGCCGATCAGTGAAATGTTCGTTATGGCACCCTGCGTGAGCACAGGCGAGATCAGCTTCGCGAAAAGCGTCAGCCCTCCTTCAAGCACGAGTACAGGTATCGCTGAGAACGCACACCCCTTTCCCATGGACGAAGTCATGACCACAATGATGATGAAGTCAAGCACCGACTTCAGGACAAGTATCGAATAGTCTCCGGATATGCCGTCCTTAAGTGCGCCGACGACTATCATGGCTCCCGTGCACACGGTGATCGACGCCGTCACGAACGCGTCTATGAACATACGCTCTTTGGAGTTCCCGCTCTTTACCTTCAGCCATGCGCCAAACCTCTCGAACGCTCCTTCGATGTTTATCAACTCGCCGATAACAGCGCCTATGCACAGACTCACGACCACGAACATGGATCTTCCTGCCGCGAGAGCAGCTGACCCCGCTTCACCGCTTATGCTGAGCATGCCCTCCATGGCACCTGCCAGAGCTATGAAAAGCACACTGACGCCGCAGGCTTTGCTTACTGTCTCCTGCTGTCTTCCATCAAAAAATCCACCGATGACCTTGCCTACAAGGCCACCGGCGATTATTGCTGCTACATTTATAAGTGTTCCAAGACCTATCATATATCTGCTACAGAGCCTTTCTCATCTCACTCTTATATGCTTCTACTCCCGGCTGGTTGAACGGATCAACTCCGAGAAGCAGTACCGATACGGCGCACTGCACCTTGAACCAGTACAGAAGCTCTCCGACCGACTCTTCATCCAGCTTGTTGAAGTGGATCGTGATCACTGGCGTTCCGGCGTCGATGTGCGCCTTCGTTACGCCTGTCTCCATGCCTCTTTCGATCTTTGACATCTTCATGCCGGCGAAAGGCTGCGGCACATCGTTAGGGACTGTAAAGTCCACATCAAAGTCCGCGTCCTGTCTGAGCATGGTTTCATAAAATATCGGGCTGCCCTGCTGCAGAAACTGACCCATTGAATGAAGATCACGGCTGAACAGAAGCGACATCGGGATGATTCCCTTTCCTTCCTTGCCTTCGCTCTCGCCGAACAGCTGCTTGAGCCATTCACCGAACATCACGAGCCTGCGGTCGCAGAACTCGTATATCTCAGCTGTCTTCGATGACTTGTCATCTGCCGCTTCGCCTTTGTTCAGAAGCTGCCTCATGATTGCGTAGTCGAAGCTGTTTTCAGTATTGAAATCCTCGGCTTTGGCTTTTGCCGCCGCGCCGACAAGGGCTTTGATGTCGATGCCTGCCGCAGCGATCGGAAGAAGTCCGCCGTCTGTAAATACAGAGTATCTTCCGCCGATGTTGTCAGGAATGCCGAACGTCACCATGCCCTCCTGCTTCGCGAGGTCGGAGAGGAATCCATCGGCTCCCGTGATGACGTAAGTCCGCTTTGCCGTCTCTTCGCGGCCATAGCGAGCGAGCATGCGCTCTCTGATGATGCCGAACGTCGAGATGATCTCGGCTGTGCCGCCTGACTTGGAAATGACGCATACTGAATAGTCGCCGCTCTCAGCTTCCTTCAGAGTTTCGTCAAGCTCCACAGGATCAAAGCCATGTCCTGCGAAGAGCACCTTCGCTCCGCGTCCCTTATCGAGCATGTCGATGACCGTGCAGGCGCCGAGGAAAGAACCGCCGATGCCTACTACGATGAGGTAATCGCTGTCTGATTTGATCTTGTCAGCAGCGGCATTCAGCGCGTCGAACTTCTCATCTGTGATCTCATCAGGAAGAGTGACCCATCCGGTCATGTTAAGGGTCCCTGCCTTAAGCGTCTCAAAAGCCTCTGCCGCGCTCTTACGGTTCTCGGTCAGAGTTTTTTCATCTATAGATATGTTTGCTGATTCAACTTTTATACTCATTATGTCTCTCCTTTGCGATGCCGGGGACGTTTCCCACCTTCGCATTTTTGCGAACCTGGGAAACGTCCCCACCCCGGCAATTACAGCAATGCTTTCCCTGCTTCGGCCAGCTTCTCAGCAAGCTCCGCCGCTGCTTCGTCGCTGTCTGCGCTGACCAGAGCGTAGACTTTGATCTTAGGCTCTGTCCCTGACGGCCTTACTACGAGAGTGCAGTTATTCTCGAGGTTATACTTCAGCACATTCACCTTCTCTTCAGGCAGGAAGTCCTTGACGCTGTCTACCTTCAGAAGGATCTCCTTCGGAGGATTCTCTCTGAGGTTTGCGATAACAGGCTCTGCCTCGTGGAGGTTCTTGTAGTCGACCGATATCGTCTTTTCCTTGTAATATCCGTACTTCTTGTATATATCATTCAGCGCGTCGAGAACTGACATACCCTTTGATTTGTAGAATACCGTCATCTCCGCCGCGAGCATAGCAGCTACGACTCCGTCCTTGTCGCGGGCATAGTCGCCTACCAGATATCCGTTACTCTCCTCGAATCCGAACAGGAATGTGTATTCTCCGGATGCCTTGAACTGTTCCATCTTCTCGCCGATATACTTGAATCCTGTCGGCACTTCGAATACTGTGACTCCGGCTGCTTCGCAGATCCTGTCTGCAAGCGGGCTGGAAACAAGGCTCCTTACCACAGCGCTGTTCTTAGCGAGCGTTCCGTTGTCCTGCTTTGCTCCGATTATATAATCAAGCAGCAGGCATGCTATCTGGTTCCCGTTCAGCAGAGTGTATTTGTCGCCGTCCTTGACCATGAATCCCATACGGTCTCCATCCGGATCTGTTCCGATGATGATGTCTGCGTCTTCATCCTCGGCGACCTCGATACCGAGCTCAAAAGCGCTTGGCTCGCCCGGGTTCGGCAGTCTGACTGTCGGGAAGTTCCCATCCGGTTCCATCTGCTCTTCCACAGGTACAACGTTCATGATGCCGAGCTCCCTGAGCGCTTTCGGGACCATCTTGTAGTCTGCGCCGTGAAGCGGAGTATAAACGATCGTAACATCGTTTCCTGCTTCTTCCACGTATTTCTTTCCGAGTGACTCAGCAAGGACTTTGCTCATGTACTTCTCGTCGATCTCTTCGCCGAGCGCATGGATGAATCCGGCTCTGCAGGCCTGACCGTAGTTCAGCATCTTCACGTCGTTGAAGATATGGAGCGAATCCATCTTCTCCTTGATCTTAGCGGCCTTCTCCGGCGTGAGCTGAGCCCCGTCCGACCAGTACACCTTGTAGCCGTTGTATTCCTTCGGGTTGTGGCTCGCGGTGATGTTGATACCTGCAAGCGAGCCTGTCTCTCTGATCGTGAAGGAAAGCTCCG